>JAITWZ010000057.1 GCA_031284985.1 Mycoplasmataceae bacterium | reverse complement strand
TCTAAAATAGCAAATAATATTATGCATGGCACTATACATCATAAAATACTTAGAACTCTAAATCAAGTACAATTAGAATATGTATTTTGATTTTGAGTTAAACAGTGTCGCTTTATTTTTAGTAATATATAATCATTACCCGAGTTTGATATTTTTTTTGCTTTTGTTTTTCGAGATGCCATATTAGGAAATTATTTTTGCTATTTGCTGATAAGTCTGCTTTTTTTGTTCCTCGAAACATGCTTGCGTGATGAGCAAAGCAATTGATAAAACGCCAGATACAACACCACTAATTTTATTGATATTTTGCAATGTTTTTATATTTGAAATTTTAATTTTAGAACTACGAATCATCCCACCAAATCTTTTATTAAAAACTTTTTTTATTTTTTCTACTGGAGTGTCACTACTATTAATCGAATCAGCAAAAATACTTTTAATGTTATTAATCCTTGATCGTCCGTCTTTCATAATAACCCTTGTGAATAATGCATTTCTCTCGGCAATTTTAAGGACTTTGAAGGTGGCAGAAAAACTTGCTTTAACATATGTCTCAATAACACAACTTCATTTTCAGTCGTCTCATCATTTTACATACATTTTAATAGTTTCTATAATCTGTAAGATCACTTTAATACCAGCCACAGCTACATAAACAGTTACAAGACCAAATGTCTGCTGAACCTTTTTATATGTTTGCTTTATTGTGCCAATCGCCAAACATTGTGTGTTCATAGTGAAATTGGCGCTATTTACAACACGCTCGGTGTCAGTTTTAAAATTTGTGAAGTCACTTTCATAATACGAATCGCTGTTATTTATGGTATCTATATAACCAGTTAATCCTTCATATATATTGTTCGAAAACATCGCAACATCATTTTTTGATTGTAATACTGTGTGCATTTTTTTCGATAGGGCAGATAATTCATCTAATCTATCGGCTTTTTCTGGCGACAAATTCTCTTCTACCAATTCATTGATATCAATAATGTCTTGTTGCCCCGAAATAATGTCCATTGTATCAAATACTAATCCTAAACCAGAAAAAACAACATCAATGACACTAGCTCCCATAGTTATTCAAGTCAAACCTGCTGCAATTGCACTGACACAAATATCAGCAATTGTTAAACCCAGTTTGATATTAATTTCGTTAATATATCTATCTTTTAACATTATTAATTTTTCTTTGTTGTCAAAGATTGTTTGACTTTTGATAATTTCATCATCCAGGTCATCCAAGAAATCAGAGTAATCGTTGTACATAATTTCAACATATTGATCAACAATTTTCTGATCACGATCAGATGCCATTCCACCAGTGTTCGCTGAATTTGTTGTGGCGCTATAGTTTGTTGAATTATTGGTGATTGTGTAGTTATAATTGACGCTATACTGGTTATTAGTATAATTTGTGGCTTCACATCTTTTCAACAAATTCATGCTAATATCGTGGTTGGGAATCAAATTAACGAAAGAGGTTGGTGTATTTTGTTCATCAACAATGTTAACTAGTGTAGGGTATGCAGTTAATGGCACATTATTTTTAACATTGTCGCTTTCAATAATAGATATATATCCACCATTTTCTAAATAGTTTAGTGTTTCACTTGCACTCATTTTATATGTAGTAGTAACCAATCCTCTACCACCCTTTCTTGGATCTTCATATCTTGTTTCAGTTTTTTTACCATATCAACCTTCCTTAACCATATTTTCACGTTGAGTGGGGCCGGTATTATTAATGGTAACTGTTTGTGAATCGGTTGACGCATTTTCAACAACCCTATCCACATAATGGCCTCATCATAAAAAATCTTGAACCCATACGCGCTCTTTTTTTTCTGGATGATCTAAATATAAATCTCAACATAATTCTTCTTGTCCTTGTGAGTAACCAAAACCATCACCTTCTAATTCAGAAATATTGAAACTATTATTAATAGTCATTTTATCTTTAATTAATGAAAATAATTTTAAAGAATTTTGCTTATCATAGACCATAGACGGTTTAAGTGTAAAGGTTTCATATTCTGTATTTGTTGTTAATCAATTATAGCCATCTGAATTTAATTTTTCAGTAATTTCAGCAGTAGGAACTATTGAAAAAGATACATCAAAACTATAGTCAAAATAATTGTTTTTTTCGCCTTGCAAATAATTAGAGCCAAGTAAATCCCCTTGAAAGGCATCAATTGACAAAGCTACTTGCAACCCCTTACCATATAAAATAGAATCAACTTCAATAAAATCATCAAGCTCAGTAGATAATGGCATACCATTTAGTAGGATAGTGCCATGCAAAAAATTTGTTACATCAACATTATATCCAACGTCCACATAATTTGATATATTTTCATCAGTGAATAACTCATCTCAACACATGCTAGTGTTTTCATTTAATGAAAGCTTGGCAGAACTGATTACATTATTGGATTCAGAAGCTAAAAGCATATAAGTTTCAGCGAAGGTTTCTTCATTCTCAAAATAGTCTTCATCAATACTTGAAGTAACAATATCATTAGCAAATAATTCTAAACTTTTAACAGTAGCAATTTCAGGGTCTGATAAAGCTATTGTTAATGAATCAACAGTGGATTTTATTTGATGATTAGCTTCTTTTAACTGTTGGTCTGTAAGATTTTGAAAAGAATCAACAGTGTTGGATAAATTATTGTCTTGGATTTCTAATGATAAATTTTTTAATTTTGGTAATAAATTAGAAAATTGTTCCTTGTCAATTATATCAACATTATTAATAGCTGCTAATTCACTTAAACGTAGATATTTTTCAGCGGGCGTTAATGCTGGATCATTCATAATACTATCTATTGAATCACTATCAAGACCAGTGGATGAAATTTGGCTATATAACCCTTCTTCTAATGAGACGTTATGTTGATTAATTTCTTCGTCTGTGGCATTTTCATAATCAAACACTACATCATCGCTACTAAATGCACTGTCTGTACCATTTGTTTCAGTATTCTTATTTGGTGGTGAAAAAACATAACTAACGGCACCAGCTGCAGCAATTAAGCACAAAGATGCTGGCATATAAATCCTTTTGTTTAATATGTTTTTAATTCTAGTAAATAACCCCATAATTTTGTGATGTATAAATATATTATAATACATATTGTTTATTTTGTGTGGGATTGCATTAAATTTTTTTGTATTGTGTTATAGCATTAATATTTGACCTATAAGGATACGCTTGTTAATGTCCAAAAAGTTCTATAACAAATTCCATAAAACCCCACACAATTAATTTTTTACATTTACCATTATAAAGTACAAATTCATCCATGGTTTTTATCGACGGAGACTTATTGTAATTTCCGACCGCAACTTTTAGTTTTACAAGATTTTTTTTGTAGCAATTGATATCAATAAGGAATATTGTAACAAATACAGCAGTTAGTAGTACGAATAAAGTTATTGCAACCCCAATATCTTTCATGTTTATATAAACAATGAGTGATACAGTCAGGGCCGCCCCTACAAAAATACAAAATCAATATATACGCACAAATAATGATCAACGAACTGCACGTGTATGTTGTTCAAAATACTCGGCTGATGAACCTGTTTTTGTTCACCTAATACCATAAAAAAACTGATAAAGTAGGCTAATGAGCGTCTTTGATTCTTTTAAATATAGTTCTGATAATTGATCGATAATAGCAGGGTCATTCGTATATACTTCCCCCCCATACTTTTTTTCGTGTGCTCTTATTTTTTTATGTCTCATTATTACTGGGATGTAAAATAAAACTTGAATCAGAAGAATCAAAACATATAAAATAATAGCAATTATTGATTTCCACGTATATAAATAAAGCATAACCACAGCAAATAATGAAATGATAAACATGACAGCCCTAACAATTTGGCATGCATCGTATGCTCACGAATTTTCGGAGTTACACTCGCGTTTTATTTCTAATGACATATCATCACCACCAGTAGGTGTGTGTTTAATTCGCTTATTATTGCTGAATGACATTATAAAATTATTTTGGCTCTTTTCTATTTTGTGTGGAAAAACTTAAAACCGATATTTGTGGATTTTGATAAATCTAGTCTTGAACACATAAGGTAAATAATAGTTTTAAATCAACTTAATTTCTTAAAAC
>JAITWZ010000027.1 GCA_031284985.1 Mycoplasmataceae bacterium | reverse complement strand
TAAAACCCAAACTAAAAAAGAAATTGTTGTAGTTATATTAATGGGTATATGTACACTTGCTGGAGCGATAGTTCTTGTTAGTTTATTGTTTGTCTTTGGTTATCAGTGGTAATATTTTAAGACTTTAAGGCCACTATTATGTAAGTTACTATTGGTAGTTGTAACTGAGGCATTTACTCCATTTAATGCACTAATTTATAGTTGTTCTTCTATAGTAGGTGATTACTATTAATTCAGCCTTGCCTATTACATGAGAGTGTTTTGCTTATGAATTAGAGTGGAATATAAGTTCTGCCAATTTAGTGCTTAGTGGTGAGGGCGCTAGATTTAATGCACTTTGCTTTTTGCGATTTTATTTCACATCACTAATATATTTGCAAAATGCCTTTTAATAAGTCTTGTTTTCTTGTATAAATTTTATCAGTGTTTCATTGGTTTACGGTGGCAAAGTAATTATTTATTATAAACCTTGATTTTATATAAATGTCTCTTTTTGTTATAAAATCGCTATTACCAGCTTGAGCATTTTGCGCGTGCGTCAGAATTGTCATATTTCCTAGATCAGAAATTAGTGCCTGGTTTATAGGATTTGGTCAATTAACAAGGTTAGGCGTTTGTGGGTAAATATGTTCCAATGTGGCGCCATCAGGAAAATCATACGTACCGTTTAGTACACCAATTATAATCTTAACCTCATCTTCGGTATATGTAATGTTTTGTATAAGGACACTGTGTGTGTCTATCATTAAACGGCTTGGAATGGTCATACTTTTTACAGCATCATAAATAGGTGTGGCTAACCCAGAACTACCTGCGTGAGTAAGTCGACGTCTTAATAACAATGAATTTATTTGATGGAAATTTTGCATAAAAGTTACAGGGTTATTAACGCTAAAAGCGTAAAGTAGGGGCATAGAGGTATAGTTTTTTAATATTCTAAAAAGTGTATACTCATTCCCCATTCCAGTCTTAGCAATATTCAAGTAAAATTCAAAAAATGCAGAAAAATTTTGAGCGAATCAACTTAAATCTAAACCGTTATCGATTCATAATTGTTTAAAAACTCTAAAAAAGTTTTTCTTAACAATAGAATGTTTTACATGATAAACCGTGAAGTAGAAAAATATGTTCTCAAAATTTTCATCATCGATGTTGAATTGATTTTTTTGGTTTCTTATTTGAGTCCAAGTATTGTTGTAGAAGGCTTGTTGCTGTTGCGGAGTTATACCATTTAAAATATGTGACAAAATCAGTTCATAATTTAGTAACTCAACACCATTACTGTTAATTTCTTCGAAAATTTCATTATTAGCTATGCTGTCACTATTTTGTACATGCACTATGCCTATAAATTTATTAGCAAGTGTTGTTTGAACGAAATTCATACCACTTTGATCATTCTTAACGTTATTGGTCATTCAATTAATTGCGCGGTTATAATTATCAAGATAACATCCGCTAGTTAAATTATTAATTAAATTGGTTATATTGTTGTTCCCTTGCAAACGTAAATGGCCATTATTTTGTTGGGTAAATAAAATATTTTGAAGTAAGGCGCTAGTTAGGTTAAATGTATTCTTTGAAGAATGATTATATAGAGCAAACAAAAATAAATATATACTTGTTAGTCGCTGCTGACCATCAATTATTTCATAACTATAATTACTTGATCCTGGGTTGTGATCATAAACAATAATATTATTGAAGTATTTTGGGGTATTAGAAGTTAATGATTCTATAAATACATCAAATTGGGCTGTATCCCAAACATAGTCACGTTGATAAATTGGGACAAAAAATTCCCAACTACCGCCTTGCGTCAACAATAAGGACAACGTAGTTACATTACCAGTCATACAATGATTATACAACGAGATGTATAGGCAATGTTTAGACTTAGTTCTCTGCTATAACAAACTAAAAATATGCCCGTTATGAGTGTTTCTCTTTTTTGTAAAAATACCCTTTACTATATAAACTAACATCGGATATTAATGAGTTAGAAAATTTTTTGTTAAATCATTTTAATGAAAATTAAATGTCTAAGATTGAATGTTTTCATCGTCTTTAGCGTATTCGAAAATAAGTGTTAATAACATTTGTATAAATTCTATCAATTGATTAGATTCCGTCACTGTAGTTGCTGTTAATTCATGTGCTTGCTTATTCCCAATACTACGCAATTTATCAACTCAATGTTTAGAATTTTTTGGAATATAATTTTCCTCGTCAAGCCACTCAACATACTCAATAAATTTTAAACCAACATCAGCACCTAATTCAACACAGCAAGAAGATAATAGAGTTCGTGACAAAAGTGCAACAGCGTTATATGCGTTCACAGAATGACAGTTTCTTATTTCATCGTAAAGATTTGAAACATATGCAGGGAGCTTCCCAATACTTTTTCCGGGTTTTATTCCTGGTATCTGTTTATTATGGTCATAAAAATATGTGGGTTGCCCACATTCTGGACAAATATAAATCCAAGAACAAGTATACCCGTTTTTCTCCGTATTGGAATAACATTCGTTACTACTAACTAGTGTACAACAAAAACCACATTGATATTTTTTAGCTGGTGTAGTTTGTTTAGAAGTATCTCACATTTAATTTTATTTCCTTACCATTTTACCAATTCACATATAGTAAACATATAAATATTATATAACATTAACATCTCTTAAACAGTCTTTCAAAACTGCCCAGTTTTTGAAAGACTGTTTACTTACCGCTCATAACATAATTATGATAGATCGAAAAAATGATTTATATTTTCATTGTCTTGGTGCTCTAAACATCGAGTGAATGTGTTTTAAAATGCAAATTTATAAGTGGCTCAACACTACTAAATTTAACAGCAATATTAAAGGGTATAATGAAAAGATGCTCGAAATGATTTGTGTTATTATTTATAGAGATGACATAAAACTATCATCTGTATGTATAATATACATAGTATGGGCAAAAAAGAGCAACAGAGATTGAAATCAATGGTTCAAAAATGAGATAATGTTAAAAAACAAGATAAGAGTGAGAGGTTTGTTCCATTATCTTGCAGGATACATGAGAGTAAGGCAAAAAAATTTAGTGATATAGCGAAGAAACTTAACACTAACGTATATCACTTAATACAAGCTTGGGTAAATGAAACTATCGAAGATGAGGAGAATATAGATGAATAGTTTTATAAAATCTCCATTAAACTACACAGGGAATAAATATCGCATCCTC
>JAITWZ010000023.1 GCA_031284985.1 Mycoplasmataceae bacterium | reverse complement strand
AAAAAACACAACTATCTAATTGCAAGATTTTTGTAAACAATAACGAGGTTACATTTGATGCCTTTGTCAAAAGCATCAATGCTTACATTATAAATTCGCTACATAAAAAATAGTTTTTGAAGCATAATTACTACTATGCGATGTATTTGTTCATTAGCTTCGAAATTGTTTTATCAGCTAATATGATACGCAAAAACTTATCAACTGCTGTTTTCAGCAATTTTTCTGATTTATTGAAATAGAAACATTTTTGTGATTTTAAAAAGCGTATTTCTTGTACGCATAGGGTTTTATCTTGCGCCACATAATATTTAGCTTCAATATCGTCAGTTATCATAACATCAGCTATCCCTTTTGCCACACAACTAGGGATTTGATTGTTAAATTCATTAATAGCAATGTTTGCATGTGGTAAACGTTGATTGACAAAAATTTGATTTGTCCCACCAGGATTACACATAACTTTTACATTTTTTTTATTAATATCAGCAATATTTTTAAATTTATTCTTATCAATTTTCCGACATAATATAGTTTTACCGAACTCTCAATACCCACTGCTAATCAGTCCTAAATTCATACGTTGTTTGGTTCTACTGATACCACCAATAGCGATATGGAATTTATTTGCTAAAATATCTTGGTCTAAAGTCGATCATGAGGTCTTGACAAACTCAACTGTCATGTTATGTTGCTTTGCAAATAAATTAATAATATCAATATCTAGTCCCACATATTTATTTTGTGAAAAATATGCCATTGGCATATAATCTCCTGGAACTCCAACTAATAAATGCTTATGTAAAACTTTTTGCTCTTCAGCCTCATATTGATTTCTAGTAATGATACCATTTTTAATTTTTTGAACGCGTTCAATTGTTTGATACAATTTAGCACGGTCACTACGTAATATGTCAGTTTTTAACTGCTGCAAATTTTTTACATATGCATCAATTAGATTACTAATTTGTTTTTTGTTATTGATAAATACATCACTCCACATCGCTGGATCAGATGCTGCAATTCTTGTAAAATCCCTAAATCCACCAGCTGCATATTTTAAAATATCATATTTCTCTTTTCTCTCAAGATTGTAAACTGTATCAACAATGGCAAAAGCCAAAGCATGTGGCAAATGTGAAATTGCTGCAAAAATGTGATCATGTGTGACTCCATCCATGATTTTAACTTTTGAACCAATTGAAGTTCAGAGTTGACTTATTTTATTAATCACTACTTGTGGTATTACCACATTATCAGGTTTAACAATGATGAATCAACGATCAATAAATAATTCAGAGAAGGCATTAGTTGGTCCAGATTTTTCTGTACCAGCAATTGGATGTCCACCCACATATATAACATTTTTATTCTTAAGATTCTCAGTAATAGACTTGATACAATATTGCTTAACTGAACCAGTATCTAATAAGACACATCCAGATTTAAGGTGAGCATCAATTCTTTTCACGATGTCACTAAATGTGCCAACAGGCGTTGCTAAAACAACTAAATCTGCATCTTTGACAGCATCCACAATATTTTCGTATGTTGCATCAACAATTCCAAGTTTTTTTGCATCTATCAAATTTTTTTTGCTAGTATCGTATGCATTAATTGTATCTGCTAAATGATTTTTTTTAACAGCTAAAGCAAATGATGAACCAATTAGTCCTATGCCAATGATTGTGATTTTTTTAAATAATATTTTAGTCATCGATATTTGTGTATAAATGTCATATAACACCTACACAAACATTATATTATAAACCAAACATTAATGTACTGCGCGTTGCGATTGGTGATAATTTAAGCATTGGAGCATCGTAATTTGTATATTGCATTTTACTATAGTATGAAGCGTTAGTATTCATAATCTGGGCAACTTCTGCCGGAGTAGCTGCTTGACTTGCTAATTCGTACTGCATCTGTGCATATTGTCGATTTTGTTCATTTTGAATACCTTGATTAATCAAATTACCAATTGTACTTACTAACATTGTTACACCACACATAGCAACTCACAACACACCAATGGCGATTCCACCACTCATTTCTTGCTTTTGTTCTGTTGTTAACTTTTGCATTTTTCTTCCTTTCATTATCATAATAACAAAAGTAAGAATAAAAATTGCTTTTTTTGTTAAAAAAATTTTTTTTGTGGTAAAATTATAGCAAAATAAGAAAATATCATCCATTCCCAGTGTTATTATGGTATAATATACACATAGGATGATTTTATGTCTAAAGAGATTAAAATTAAGTTATCGTCATATGACCACACATTACTTGACTCCACTGTCAAGAAGTTTATTGATGTAGCGAAGAAGGCGAGTTTTGAAATTAAGGGTCCAATCCCACTGCCAACGCGTCGCGAAATTTGAACATTTTGTCGTTCGCCACACGTTGATAAGCCGGCTATGGAGTCTTTTGAACGACTAACTCATAAACGATTAATAGTTTTAGATAATGGTACTGATGCGAGTTTAATGAACATTAAAAACTTTGTAGTACCAGCTGGTGTGCGATTGGATATAAAAAATTAGTCAGGAGTAATTATGAAATACATTGTAGGTACAAAAGTTGGAATGGTAAGATTGTTTGAAACAAACGGTAGGGCGATTGCTGCCACCATTGTCCACTGTGAACCTAATGTTGTATTAGAAGTTAAAACACCAGAAAAACATGGTCATAGCGCTGTAAAAATCGGTTATAACGAAATTAAAGAAAATAAAAAAAATAAACCACACAATGGTATTTTTAAAAAAGTCGGCGTGACAACAAAACAATTTATAAAAACATTCACCAACACTACTAACCAGTACAACGTTGGTGATTTTATTAAAGTAGATACTTTCGAAAGTGGTGAATATGTTGATGTACAAGGAAAAACACGTGGACGTGGTTTCACAGGAGCGATTGAGCGTTGAAATTTCAAAATTGGACCACTATCTCATGGTGCTGGTTATCCTCACCGTTATCAAGGTTCAATTGCTTTAGGACGTGGAGGTTCTCAAGCTCAACGTGTTGCTAAGGGAAAAAAGATGCATGGACATTATGGACATGAAACTGTCACTTCACAAAATTTAAATGTATTATTAGTTAATGCTCGTGATAATTTAATAATTGTATCTGGTGCTATTCCTGGTCCTGATGGTTCAGTTGTAACAATTAAATCTTCTAATAAAAAAGTTGGTCAAAAAGTTAAATTTGACTTGATTTCACAAAAAAATCAGGATGCAATTTTAGCCGCAAATGAAAAACTACAAGATAAAGACTTATTACATGAAACAAATGAAAAAATCGAAGAACTAGAGAAGAACGCTGATACTGGTAGTAGTCAAGGAGGTGATAAGAAATAATGGAAAGCGGTAAAATAAATGTTTATAACATCGAAGGTTCAATAACTGGTTCTGTTGAACTAGATGCTAATCTATTAACTGATGCACCTAATAAACATGTGGTATTTGAACAAGTTGTTGCTGAAAATGCTGCATTACGTCAAGGCACACATTCAACTTTAACTAAATCAGAAGTTCGAGGTGGTGGTCGTAAACCACGTCCACAAAAACATACTGGTAATGCTCGACAAGGTTCAACACGTAACCCACATTGACCAGGTGGTGGTGTAGCATTTGGACCAAAGCCAACAAGAAATTATAATTTGTATTTAAATACAAAAGCTCATGCTCTAGCATTTAAATCTGCCATTACATTAAAAAATAATGATCATCTAATTTCGGCAATTGAAGTTTCTCTTGCAAAACCAAACACTAAATCATTTGCTAAGTTATTTGATAAACTTGGATATACTAAGAGCGTACTTCTTATTAGTGACAATGAACAAATTTTGAAATCAGCACGTAACATTGTTAAAGTTGTTGCTAAAAAGACAAATAGTGTATCAGTTCGTGACATTATCAACGGTGCAAACATCTTAATTGACAAAACAGCTATTAGCACTCTAGCGAAAGGACACAAGGAATAATGGAATTTACAACAATCGTAAAAAAACCCTACCAAAAAGAAAAATTAGTAACTGGCGTTGCTAAAGCACAATACGATTTTATTGTTGATATTAAGACATCAAAATATAATACAATTAGTGCTAATGATATGCTGATCGAAAAAGATACAATGAATGTTTTAGGAAAGGTGGCAAAGGAAAAATAATATGGAATTTACACGAATCATTCTTAAACCTCATCAAACAGAGAAGAGTTACGCACTACAAAATGGTGCTGTTATAAAATATTCTTTTGTTGTCGACCCACAAGCTACAAAAGGCCAAATCGCTTTAGCTTTTCATACTATATATGGCAAAAAACCCGCTAAAGTTGCTACAAAAATGTGTAAATCAGTAGCCACAAAGACTGGTACTGCACATCCTGGATACACTAAGAAAACAAAAATTGCCTACATCACTTTACCTAAGGGTGTAACAATTGGTGAAGCTAAAAATCCTGATGACACTGTAGCACAAGCACAAAAAGTTCAACCAGTTGATGTTACTAAGAAAGAAGTGACCCCTGTTAAGACTGTAGAAGTTAAAAGTAATGATGCAACTAAAAAGGAAGTGACACCAACTTCTACAGATTCAAATGATGGTTCGCAAGGAGGTAATATTTAATGGCTACTAAAACGGTCATCACCAGATCTAGCGGTAAACGTAAAATTGTTTATGTTGATTATAAAAAACATATTACTGCTGAACGTCCTGAGAAAAAATTAACTTTCGCGATTCATAACCAAACAGGTCGTAACAACCAAGGTATCATCACTACTCGTCATCAAGCTGGTGGTAATAAGAGACGTTATCGTATTGTTGACTTTAAACGTAATAAATTTAATATTCCTGCCATTGTTAAAACAATTGAATATGACCCAAACCGTACAGGTTTTGTCTCTTTAATTGTTTATGCAGATGGTGTTAAAAATTATATCTTAGCTCCACGTGATATCAAAATTGGTGATAAAATTATTAGTGCAGAAAGTGCTGATATCAAAATCGGTAATGCTATGAAAATTAAGAATATTCCAGAAGGTACATTCGTTCACAACATTGAATTAATTCCAGGTCATGGTGGTCAATTAGTAAGAAGTGCTGGTAATAATGCACAAGTTTTAGGAAAAGATGAGACTGGTAATTTCACAATTATTAAACTACCTTCTAACGAAACTCGTAAGGTGCCAAATGACGCTTTAGCAACAATTGGTATGGTTGCTAACGAAGATCATAATATAATTAACTTAGGTAAGGCCGGAAAATCACGTCACTTAGGTATTAAGCCAACAGTGCGTGGATCAGCAATGAACCCTAATGATCACCCACACGGTGGTGGTGAAGGACGTCAAGGTGTTGGAGCTGATGCTCCACGAACACCATGAGGTAAACGTCACATGGGAGTTAAGACTCGTAATAAAAACAAGTATTCAACTAATCTGATAATTCGAAGGAGAAATGCCAAGTAGCAAATAGATATTATGTCACGTAGTAGTAAAAAAGGATTCTTTACAGATAGTCACCTACTTAAAAAAGTAGAGGCTGCTAAAGCAACTAACAATAAAAAACCAATTAAGACTTGATCACGTCGTAGTGCAATCACGCCTGAATTTGTTGGATTTACTTTTAGTGTTCATAACGGAAAGACGTTTCTTAACGTTTTTGTGACTGAAGATATGGTTGGACACAAACTGGGAGAATTTGTGCCTACACGAGTGTTTAAACAGCACTCTTCAAACAATAAAGCAGCAGATGCTAAGTCTGATGCTTTGGGTACTGCACCAGCAGCCCCAGCGGCAGGGAGTAAAAAATAATGGCTAAGACAGTTGCACAACAATTTGGAATTCACTTATCTTCAAGAAAAGCAGGTTTAATTTGTGATTTAATTCGTTCAAAAACAGTTGATCAAGCACTGACAATCTTAACTACACTTGACAAAAAAGGTGCAGCAATTTTACTTAAATTATTAAAATCTGCAATCGCCAATGCTACTCATAACCAAGCATTAGATGTTGGTAAATTATATGTATTAAACGCACTTGCAAACCAAGGAAAAACTATTAAAAGAACCTTGCCAAGAGCTAAAGGTTCTGCTAATTTATTACGTAAACGTCACTGCCATTTAATCATAACTTTGAGTGATGATATCAATGATAAACCTAAAAAACTTAATAAACATACTATAATAAAAAAGAACGACAACATGGAAGGGGTTAAAAAATAATGGGACAAAAAATACATCCAATCGGATTACGTGTTGGTATTAACAAAAACTGAAATTCTCGTTGAGTTACTACAAAGGGTTTAAAAACTGGTCAATGAGTAGTTGAAGATGAGAAGATTCGTAAATTATTCTTTGATCGTTATGTTTATGCTAAACCAGCTAGTAGTTCAGCTGAAAAAATTAATGCACAAATCGTTCATATCGAAATTGAAAGAACAGAAAATGCTGATAAAAAAGAAATCAGTGTCTTTATCCATTGCGGTCAACCTGGAATAATTAGTGGTAAAAATAATGACAACATTAAGGTTTTAACACTAGAAATTAATAAAATTGTCGGTCGTAGTTGAAAAGTAAACATTAATGTTATTAGTTACATCAATGACATCAACTTATCTGCTCGTGTTGTAGCAAGAGAGATAGCTGATGCCATTGAAAATCGTGTTTCTTTCCGTAATGCTCAAAAACAATCACTTACTCGTGTACTAAGATCTGGTGCATTAGGAATTAAAACTGTTGTTTCTGGACGTTTAGGTGGTGTAGAAATGGCGCGAAAAGAAGGTTATTCAAAAGGTGTTATTCCATTATCTACACTACGTGCAGATATTGATTACGCTATTGAAAAAGCACACACTACTGTTGGTATTATTGGTGTTAAAGTATGGATTAACCGTGGTATCATCCTTGACAAAGGTCTTAACAATCAAGTTGTTCACCAAAAACGTACTTTTACTAACAATTACACTCATGGTCCAAGAGGAGGTAAACCACAATAATGTTAGAGCCAAAGCGTGTTAAAAGACGAAAACAACATCGAACCTCTTATGATGGTCATGCCAAAGGTAACGCCTATGTGGCATTTGGAGAATATGGTTTAATGGCAACAACAGGAAATTGAGTTAATGCTAAACAAATCGAAGCTGCACGTATTGTTTTAGCCAAAGCATTAGGTAAGACTGGAAAAATGTGAGTACGTATTTTCCCACAATTACCAATTACACGAAAACCATTAGAAGTACGTATGGGTTCTGGAAAAGGTAATCCTGAATATTGAGTGGCTGTTGTTAAAGAAGGTACAGTCATGTTTGAATTAGCAGGAATTGACGTTGCTTTAATGAAAGATACTTTAAGAAAAGCAGGAAACAAATTAAGCGTTAAATCACGTGTTGTTAAGAAAGGAGATCTAGCACATGACTAATACTATTAAAGAATTTGCCAACAAATCAAACGAAGAATTAGGTGTTTTAGCTCTACGTTTAAAATTGCAATTATTAGAAGGACGTTTTGACGTTGCTAATAAAACTGAAAAGAAATATAACCCTTCACAAACTCGTAAAATGATTGCTAGAATTCTTACAACATTATCACAACGTGGCTTTAAATTATCTTCTGGAGCACATGGACTTGCACTAATTGGTAAAAAAGACAATAAGACTATTTCTTTAAATAAACAAGCTTCAGCCGCAATTAGTGCAGCTGAAAAAGAATTAATTAAAACTAATAGCGACTTCAGTCTAGGTGAAACAAAGAGTGAAAAAGAGCTTACTAGTAAAAAAGATTTACTTAACTCTAAGTTGGATGCCATGGACAAACTTGTTACTAAGAGTCAAACAGAGTCTAAACAAAAAGCACAAGTGATCCACAAAACTTCAGGAGGTGGTAAATAATGGAACAAGTAATTTTAAATACACAAAAAGATACTGCTACACAAAATCATCGTAAGACATTTGTTGGCAATGTTGTTTCGACAAAGATGAATAAAACAATCGTTGTTGAAATTGAACGTAAATATTCACACCCTCGTTTCAAAAAATTAGTTATCGTACATAAAAAATTCCATGTCCACGATGAAAAAGAAGAGGCAAAGTTAGGTGATAAGGTAAAAATTATTCAAACTCGTCCTTTATCAAAAACAAAATTTTATCGTCTATTAACAATTATGGAGAAAGCTAAATAGGAGGAATTATGTTACAAGTACAAAGTATGATGACAGTTGCAGATAATACAGGCGCTAAAACCGCTCAAATTATTAAAATCCCTGGAGCTTCAAAACCACACTACGCCGTTATTGGACAAATTGTTAAAGTGGCAATCAAAGAAGCTAGTCCAACTGCACAAGCAAAAAAAGGTACCATGAGTCTAGCAGTTATTGTTCGTACTACACACGGTGTAAAACGTGCTAATGGTTTAAAGATTTGCTTTGATGATAATGCATGTGTGTTAGTTAAAGAAGATAAAACACCGAAAGGAACGCGTGTTTTTGGTTCAGTTGCTCGTGAAGTTAAGGATAAAGGCTTCAACAAAATTGCCTCATTAGCAGCGGAGGTATTATAGAAAGGGGTAATTATGCAAAGAATTGTTAAAGGTGATAAAGTAAGAGTAATTTCTGGAAAAGAAAAATCAAAAGAAGGTATAGTTTTAAGTGTTAATAAAGCACAAAAAACTGCGATTGTTGAGGGTCTTAACATTGTAAAAATACACCAAAAACCTTCACAACAAAACCAAGATAAAGGTGGTATTTTTGATAAGGAAGCTGGCATCAAATTATGTAAACTAGCAATTGTTGACCCAAAATCAAAAAATGGTATTTCAAAAGTTAAATTTATTATGAAAGATGAACACAAGGTAAGAATTGGTCGAAAAACAAATAGTCCAATCAATAAGGCAGGAAAGAAATAGAAAGGGGTAAATTATGGCAATACAAACAGATTGAAAAAAAATATATAGTGAAAAAATAAAAACAAAATTAATGGCTGATTTTAAATATACATCAGTAATGCAAGTTCCTACAATTGAAAAGGTAGTAATTAATGCTGGAGTAGGTGATGCTACGAAAGATGCAAAGATGATTGAAGCTGCTTTTAATGAAATCCAAAACATTTCTGGACAAAAACCAGTCATGACTAAGTCTAAAAAAGCGATCGCTACTTTTAAATTACGTGAAAATCAAGCAATTGGTGTTAAAGTTACATTGCGTGGTGAATTAATGTGAAACTTTATTGCAAAATTAATTAACATCGCTTTACCACGTGTTCGTGACTTTAAAGGTATCCCTAAAAATGCTTTTGATGGTCATGGTAATTACACTCTAGGAATTAAAGAACAAATTATTTTTACAGAAGTTAATTATGACGACATTAAACGTATTAGAGGATTTGACGTAACGTTTGTTACTAACGCTAAAAATGATCAACAAGCTCTAGCTGTTTTACAAGCGATTGGACTTCCATTTGGACGAAAATAGAAAGGAGTATTAATAACATATGGCTAAGAAATCGCTAATCGCAAAACAAAAAAGAAAACCAAAATTCAAAACGAGAAAGTATAATAGATGTATACGCTGTGGTCGCCCTCATGCTGTGGTCGGTAAATTTAAACTATGCCGTCACTGTGTGCGAGAACTTGCATACAAGGGGGAACTACCAGGTGTCAAGAAGGCCTCTTGATAAAAAACAACAACTATGGATGCAATTGCAAATTTAATTATTAATATCAATAACGGCATACAGGCTAACAAGTCTACTATTTCTGTACCGCCATCAAAGCTTTTAAACGCTGTTGCGCAAGTTTTATTGAGCAGTGGTTATATCGCTGGATATAAAACTGAAATGGTTAAAATTAAACACAAAATGACAACTGTTGAAAGATCTCGTCTAATCATTACTTTAAAATATGATGAAACTAGCAAACCAGCAATTACTGTTATTAAACAAATCTCTAAACAAGGATTACGTATTTATAAAGACTGCAAGGAATTACCTCATGTTTTAAATAATTTAGGTATTGCAATCGTTTCAACTAATAAAGGTATCATTACTGATAAACAAGCACGAAAGGAGCATGTAGGTGGTGAAATCATCGCCTATGTTTGGTAATTTATGAGTCGTAAAGGAAATAAACCGATTAGTATTCCAAATGGTGTTAATATCACTGTCACTAACGATATGATTCAAGTAAAAGGCAGCAATGGCACTATTAATATTTCATACCCTGCAGAATTGTTAGCAATCACTGTTGATGGTAGTAATGTTAATGTTGCTATTAAAAAAGTTGATGACAAAGCAGCTAATATTTTCCATGGTACCATTTCTTCACACATCGTTAATGCCATCATTGGTGTTTCAAAAGGTTTCTTCAAAACTTTAAAAATTGTGGGAGTTGGTTACAAAGCTAGTGTTAGTGGTAAAAAATTAGTGCTTGCCATTGGTTTTTCACACCCTGTTGAATTAATGATTCCTAGTGGATTAAAGGTTGTTTGTCCAGTTGCTACACAAATTGATATAAGTGGTTTCAATAAACAAGAAGTGGGTCAATTTACAGCTGTGGTACGTTCAATTAGACCACCTGAACCATATAATGGAAAGGGAATAATGTATAGTGATGAAATCTTGATTAGAAAAGTTGGAAAAACTGCTGAGTCATCTGCTGGTTCTACACCTGCTGCGGGTGGTGCTAAAGCTGGTGCTGCTAAAGGAGGTGCGAAGAAATAATGGCAAAGAATATTAATATCGATCGTAAAGCAAATAAGACTAATCGTCACTATCGCTTTTTAAAAAAATTAACACGTGATGCTAATGATAAACCACGTCTAATCGTTACTAAAACTAATGCGCACATTTATGCACAGATTTTAGATCCTGTTGACAATCATGTTCTAGTTTATGTTTCAACAATGAACCTTAAAAAAACTGGTAATATCGAAGGTGCGACAGCTGTTGGTAATGCAGTTGCTGAAAAAGCTAAAACATTAAATATTGAAAATGTTGTTTTTGACCGTAATGGACAAAAATACCACGGACAAGTTAAAGCAGTGGCTGATGCAGCTCGTGAAAAAGGATTAAAATTTTAAGAAAGGAGAATAAATATGACAGAAAATAATAACAATAAAGTAAATACACCTAACGCCCCAGCTACAGATCAAAAAAGATCTTTTGGTGGTGGTAATGGCAAACCTGGAGAACGTCGTTTCTTTGATAAACGTCCAACGGATGATTTTGAAGAAAAGATTTTAAATATTAAACGTATTAACAAGACTACAAAGGGTGGACGTCGTATGCGTTTCTCAGCATTAGCTGTAGTTGGCAACCGTAAGGGTAGAGTAGGTTTTGGAGTCGGCAAATCAGTTGAAGCTCCAGAAGCTATCAAAAAAGCAATTGCTGATGCTCGTAAAAACATTACAATTGTACCAATTAGTCCTAAAGGTTCTATTTTCCATGAAATCACTTGTAAAGAAGGAGCTACGAAAATTTTATTAAAACCAGCTCCTGTTGGTACGGGAATTATTGCCGGTGGTCCTGTACGTATTATTATGGACCTAGCAGGATATAAAGATGTATGTTCAAAAAAATTAGGTGCTAACGCTTCCATTAATATGATTCGTGCCACAATGAAATGTCTATTAAGCCAACGTAGTCCAGAACAAATTGCTAAATTACGTGGAAAGGAAATAAAAGATTTATAATATAGTATGGGAATCGGTTTACATAATTTAACATATAAAAATGGCGCACGTGGACACAAACGTAAAGTTAGTGGACGTGGTCTAGGTTCTGGATCAACTCGTGGTTTTAAAGGTAACAAGGGTCAAGGTCAAAGAATTACTGGAAATGTACGTCCTGGATTTGAAGGTGGACAAACTCCTTTATACCGACGTGTATCTAAGGTTGGTTTTAACAACTATGAATTTGCGACAAACTATAACGTAATTACATTAGCGCAAATTGTTCAATATAAAATTTTAGATGTTAATCAAACAACATTAAAATCTTTACTAACTAATAAAAAATGACCAATTAAAATAATTGGTAGTAATGATGTAAAATTACCAGCTTTGAAAGTTAGTGTTGATAAAATATCAGCTGGTGCTAAGAAATTAATTGAAGATGCTAATGGTACAGTAACAATTGTAACTACATTTACAAAAAAACTACCTGCAAAAAAAGTTGATAAAAAAGCAGTTAGAAAATCTAAAAAAGTGGAGGCGTAACATATGGGTTTTAACAGCAGCCCTAAATTTAAAGTTAAGAGCCACAACATTATTGTTGCTATTTTTACCAATAAGACTGTTTTAGCTTCTATTGCTTTAACGTTGCTGTTTATCATTATTTTCCACATTGGTTCAACAGTATCAGTACCAGGAATTGTCATTACTGGTGGTGCTTTAAATACAAATACCTTTGCTTCTATGTTAAACTTATTAGCAGGTGGTGGTTTAAGTCGTTTATCAGTGTTTTCAGTCGGAGTTGGTCCTTACATTACATCACAAATTATTGTACAATTATTATCTAGTGATTTAATTCCACCACTATCGCGTATGGCTAAAAGTGGAGAACGTGGTAAAAAGAAACTTGAAATAATTACGCGAATTTTGACCTTACCATTTTGTGTTGCACAATCATATGCTGTTGTGGCATTAATTTTACAAAACAGTAATGGTTCAATTACTATTTTTGGGGCAACAACATTAGGGGATTTATCAGTGGGTAGTATTGTTGCTTTAATTTCAATATTCACTGCTGGTAGTTATATTTCATTATTTATTGGTGACATGATTACAAAAAGAGGAGTTGGAAATGGAATTACACTACTAATTCTTTCAGGTATTGTGGCATCTGTTTTTTCTAACTTCTCAATTGCTTATGATACAATTGCTGGAAAATTTGATCAAACAAAATTAACTGAAACTATTACAATGATAATTTCAGTTATTTTATATTTTGCTCTATTTGTGGTGTTAATGTTAGCAGTTGTGTTCATTGATCAATCAATTAGAAAAATTCCTATTCAACAAACTGGCCAAGGATTAATTACAGAAGTTGAAAAATTACCGTTCTTACCACTTAAAATTAACGTAGCTGGTGTTATTCCCGTAATTTTCGCCTCATCGTTAATGACTATTCCAGAAACAATTGGTCAATTCTTATCATCAAGTAATGAGTTTGGATGATTTATTAATGAATATTTATTGATTTCCACACCAGTGGGATTATCATTATATGCCCTATTTATTATTTTATTCTCATTCTTCTATTCCTACATTCAAATCAACCCACAACAAATGTCTGAAAACTTTGAAAAAAGTGGACGTTTCATCCCTGGTGTTAAATCCGGACATGATACAGAATTACATATTACTAAGATTTTAAATCGTATCAACTGGATTGGTGCACCATTCTTAGCGTTAATTGCGGCTTTGCCATACTTAATTAGTTACATTACTTCCATTCCTTCAGGAATTGCCCTTGGTGGAACAGGTATTATCATTATGGTTTCAGGTTCAATGGAACTTTGATACTCGATTCGTTCCAATACAGTTACTAGTGGATATAATGTACATCGAACAAAAATTGAAAACAAAATTAATGAGAAAGTTAATAACAATGTTGACGATTCAACTGATCACCAATTGTGGTAATTATTTCTGGCAAATAACATTAAACCGCATAAAATTGGCTGCTAGCAATGCTATAATATATCATTTTATATAATATAGGTATATGGGAAAGACAGCTATACCAAGCGTTATTCGCTCCTATCACGAGATTGATGAAACAATATCGCCAAAATTAATTCAAAAAATAAAAAATGTTGAAAAAAATAAGCGTAACCTATTTTTAGACGTTGATGGTGTATTGTGCGCGATGCAATATAACCCTGAATATAAAAATGTTAAAAATGCTGTTTGAGATTCAGTGTATCGAACAGATTTCTGCCATTGGATTAATTCTATTCATACTGTTCTAGATATGTTTTGTAATGTATTCATCATTTCCAACTATAGCCATGAAACGGAAAAGACTGCTAAGCATTTATGATTAAAGAATAATATTAAATTCTATTTTCATCTGATTCTTAACAAAGAAGGCAACTCTAAAGCAATCTTTGCTAGTTCTACAAATGATGTCTTAGTAGATGATACTTTGAAAAACCTTGATGAATGGCACCATGCAGGTGGTGACATATTTGCATACCAATACATCACTTGCGAAAAAGGTCGCAGACACTTACTACGTACATTATTAAAAAAATAAGACACCTATATAATACCTATTTATATTGATCGGTGCGTTTGTATATACTAAACTTGAGTGTTTGTTTGTAACAAACAGCATAAATATGTCATACAATTTAATCTTCATAAAACTAATTTATAATTATGAATTTTCTATTCAATTAGCTAATAGATAAAAGTGCACTATGTAATAAAGATTGTCCTTGGATGAATGTAATGTTCTTATCAGTTAATAAAGTGATCATTTCATTTATGCAAATATCATTATAACTTATTCGTAAGTCAAGTTTTAAAAAACTATCTATTTGTTGCTTAATTTTTTTTCTTCTGTAATAATGAGGTATATGAACATTAACATCAAAATTAACCACAATCAAAAAGCCAGATATTTCGGGCCTCCTCTAACTGCATATGTTAGGCTTGTAGAGGTAATAAAAATTGCATAAATTTTTTCACCGGGTGATATAATTACATTTTCTAATTTTTCATGCGAAAGCGGTCATTTTAACCGATTACAAAAATTTTTTCAATGTGATATACTTGGGTTATATTTATATAAACCAAAAATATGATAATAAACATAACCAGGGAAAACACTTGGATTATGTTTTTCAGATTCTGAGAACACAAAATCCATAAATTTCATTCTTTTATCAGTATCTTTTTTCTTATTCATAAAATATTAAATCAACATCATTAATTTGGTTGGTAAATGTAATGTAACTATTATCAACTGGATTAACATAATATGAAATACCATCAATATCAGTTTTTTCTCCATTGATATCTTCAACCCATCACTCTGAAACTGAATTATCGTAATAATAATTGTGTTCAGCATGGACAGTAATATTCTCATCATAAGCAAATTTTGTTGTTTCCTTATCAGTTGTTAAAGTAATCATTTTGTTTATACCCATGAGATATGGAAAATAAACATACATTAGTATTGGTACAACAATAATAGGGGTTGCAACTATGCCAATCATGAATATTGCGTTCAATTTTCGAACCGTACCCATGTTCATACCATTTATTTTCATACTTTTTGTTTTCATACTATTATTATACAATATTTTGGTGTTTAAAATCAGTTATTTTTAACCCTTGGTTAATTCTTGTATTCAGTTCACATAAAACTGGTGCATGAATACTCT
>JAITWZ010000020.1 GCA_031284985.1 Mycoplasmataceae bacterium | reverse complement strand
TCCACACGTTGACCCTCCACACGTTGACCCCCCACATGATGATCCACCACACGTTGATCCTCCACATGATGATCCACCACACGTTGATCCTCCACATGATGACCCTCCACACAATGAAGATAATCCTCCACACAATGATGATGACCCTCCGCACAACAATGAAGAACCACCACACAATGATGATGATCCTCCACACAATGATGATCCAAATTCTAATACTTAGTCGTATCTCACTAATTTATTTTGTTGTCTGATAGTTGGAATATTATGCGTTCTGGTATGCAAAACAAGCTGATATTAGCGTAACAGAAACCCTAATTATAATCAATAAATTTACTAATCATTTTACTTTTCTATAATATAAAATATGGACTCTATTTTTGATGATAAAAATAATATTACATTAGCTAATAAATTTCGTCCATCTACCTTAACTGAGGTATTTGGTCAAAGTCATCTAACTGATAAATATAAAGTTTTAAGTGCAATGGTATATAGAAAAAAACCATTTTCAATTTTACTATTCGGGCCAACATCATCTGGTAAAACTTCAATCGCTATAGCACTATGTAATGATTTGCAAAAAAAGTACATTTTATTTAATGCAGCAATCGGTGATAAAAAAGAGTTGGTTAGTGGAATCGAAAAATGTATTAGTAACGGTTTAATATTAATAATAGATGAAATACACCGCTTAAATAAAAACATTATTGAGTATTTATTACCATCCCTAGAAAGTGGCACCCTAATTATTTTTGGGTTAACAACTGAAAACATCTATTTTGCTATTCCACCAGCTATTAGAAGTCGTTGTTATTGCGGTGAAGTTAAACCATTAACTTTGGAAAATGTCAAAGAGGCTTTGAACTATAATCTTAAAAAGTATAGCATAAATATTTCTGAAGATTGTATCAATGACATTGCTGCAAAATGTGCTGGTGACTTACGTAGTGGTATAAATATGATCTCATTATTATTGGATATCACTAAGGATAAAGACATTACTAAAAGCCTAGTTAATACAGTATTTCCAAACGGGATTATTAATACTGAAAGTGGTGATATCAACTACTATGATATTCTTTCAGCTTTACATAAATCATGCCGTGGTAGTGATGTTAATGGTGCTCTATATTGGTTGGGGAAGGCTCTAGTTTCTAACGATCTTAAGAGTTTGACACGAAGACTAATATGTATAGTTAATGAAGATATCGGTTTAGCTAATGAGAGTTTGGTAACACAGGTTATGGTAGGTGCTCAAAGTGCTTTAGAAATTGGTATGCCTGAGTGCCGATTAATTTATGCTAATTTAGTTATACAAATTTGTCTAAGTGATAAATCAAACACTACAGTTAAAGCTATTGATAGTGTTATTGCTGATTTGCAAAATGGTAAAATATTTTCACCACCAGCACATTTGCGAGATAGTCACTATAAGTCAGCTGTCAAACTTGGACATGGTGTAGATTATAAATATCCACATGATTTTCCAGACCATTATGTTCAACAACAATATATGCCTGCAGAAATAGAGCAAACCAATTATTTTATCTATGATGAAAAGGTTTGTGAAGAAAATGATAAAGTTAAAAAATGGTTAGCAAGAACTAAAAAAACTAATATTTAAAGTAGATAAGATAACTTTGGTATAAAAAACTACAGATTGACACCAGATGTAATGCTTATAGAAAACTCATAGCTATAAAACGCCTAGTGGTTATGAGAATCAATATATGAATATTGCAACAACAGGCCAATAATTTGTTAAAAATTATTCTTTTTTTTCTTTTCCTTTAGCAAAGGCGATAATTAAAATCAGCGTTCCACAAGTAAGTGCTAAAATAAATTTTGTTAGCCATCAAAAAGTAGTATATTTACTTAATTGCGCGTAAGCATCAACAAGTATACATAGACCGATAATCAATGATAGTACACAACCACCAATTATTAATACTCATATAAATACAGTTGTCGAACCCATATCTATATTATATCTACAAATAATCTAGTTTGTTTTTTTTAATTTGTAACCTTATTTATAATAATAATATAATGAAACCACAATCATTTAAGACGGCATATTTAACATCAAACAGCACTTTTGCTATTGTTTGCATTACAACCATTTTGCTTAGCGTTTTAAGAAAAGAAGATGTCGGTAAGGAGTATATTGTTTAAATGGCTCGATGATTTCATATACACCACTTTAAAAAAATTTTACTGCCATGCGCTATTCTTATTCCGTTAACTTTATCTAGTTGTGAAAATTTAGTGAGCGGTAGGAAACATTTTGATATACATGCTGATAACTATTTTTGAGAGTGTGGAGAATTGGACCTTAAATTCACTACATCTCGCTTTTATACTGGAAGTGGTGACTATGTAAATGAACCAAGGTCTCTTGCTTTTACACCAATAGAAATATCATCTACCCCAACATATTTAGACATATATTTATCTGAAAATACAGATATAGAAAGAAAAATTAATCATCATTTTTCTCGACGATGAAAAGCAGAGTGAGAGCCATTTTTTGACCGCTCACTAATATTTTGAAAATATACCGAATACTATGATGCTTTCTTTTGCTACAAATTCAATGATGTAATTGAGACATTAGATGATATATTTGTATCAGAGATTAATCCAAATGATTTTAGAACAAATTGAACGCTTAAAACATCCTTAACTACTGATGATATACATTTTTTTCAAAAGAAAGACATTCCTGATGAAGCCTCACAACGATATGAGGATATTAAGGAGTTCTTTCTATTAAATAATGAATTAACTTTCAATTCGCGAATGACACTTAAAGGCGAGATTCCAAGCGCTAAGTATGTGATGTATCATGACAGCCGAAAAAATATCCGAAGATGCCGAACATTACTTAATAATTAAATAACAACTACCAGACTTATTTAGCATATATAATATTAATATAATGAGATCGCAATTATTTAAGATATCATATTTAACAGTAAACACTATTTTTTACATTTTAATAAAAGAATCTGTAGTTAAGGAGTATATTGTTTAAATGGCTCGATGATTTCAGAGGCATTATTTTAGAAGGATTTTGTTGCCATGCGCTCTTTTTATTCCATTAACTGTAACTAGTTGTACTCATAGCGTCGTTAAACATGGTAGGCAATATTTTGATACGCACGCTTATTATTATTCTTGAAGTTGCGAAAAGTTAGATTTTAAATTTTCTACCTTACCTTTTAGGATAGACACGCCTCGATTTGCAGAAGGAAATGAAAATCAAGCACAATCTTTTTCAGTTACTCCATTAGAAATCTCATCTTCGTCATTTTATTTTGATATATTTCTATCAGAAGAATCAGATATTGAAACCAAAATTAATTATTGAACTTCTCAACAGTGGAAATCACAATGGGAACCATTTTTTGACCGTTCAATCATATTTTGGAAATACACAGAATACTATGATGCCTTTTTTTGTTATAAATTCAGTATTGTAACCGAAAGTATTGATGACACAATTAATGTAGGTGGCGGACGATATTTTACAAACTGAACACTAAAAACTTTATTAACAGATAGTGATATCCACTTTTTTCAAAAAAAAGATATCCCGGATGAAGTCTCACAACAGTATCAAACTTTTAAGGAATTTTTCTTGGCGAACAACGAATTAACTTTTGAATCATATTCTACAATTGAAGATGAAATCCCATTAAATGAGCGTATTAAGTATTTTGATGAACGAAAAAAGATTTCTAGATATCGAATATTACTTAATAGTTAGGACCGTGAAATAGAAAATGAAGTGATATTTTTGACAAATTTGTTACCATGTTTAATGTGTGCTTGGTTCATTTTGTATAATTAAATAATATGACATTTACAATCATCATTCCATTCTATAAAA
>JAITWZ010000040.1 GCA_031284985.1 Mycoplasmataceae bacterium | reverse complement strand
AAGGTGAGTTTGATGGCTCCACCGGTAACAATACCAGCTGTAGCAACTAAAACCGGATCATTTTCATATGCTCAAACTTATGTTAGAGATGTTCCAACAAGAGGTAGCCAAGGGTCATTAATTCAATATGGTGGACTTGTTATGGGATTTTGGGAGTTTCAAAACACTCAAACCGTGTCAACAAACTTGACTATATTAAACATATCTGGTGTAACACTCCCGAAATCTACTGTGGCAGTGAAAATAGACTTTTTACAAGATTATGAAAATTTCGGAACATTACCATGCAAGATTATCCTTAATACATCTGGTAATATTCAAACAGTTATAAACAGCAACAACCTAATTAACCATGTATGAATGATTTCATTCTCCTATTTCGTATAGGGTTTAAACGCAAATTCAGTATCCACGAACATAACCGTTATAACCACCTTGTGATGTAGATACAACAAATTTTCCAGCTGTTGTTACATACATAAGGAATAGTTGTCCTTCTGGAGCAATTGGTAAAAAAGTTTGAGCTGTAGGGCGTCATCCTGCCGGAATTGTTCCTGATAGTTCAGTAGTACCCAACGGTAAGTTAAGAAACCTCAATTGATTAACAATGATAACAACGCCATTAAATTTTTGTAAAGTTACAGTTGTTCCATGAATTGTGAATTCGGTAGTTGTAGAAGAACTTGGTATTACTGGTATTACAGGCGGCGGAGGCATAAGACTCACCTTGAATGCTCTGCTAATTCCAGCATAGGTAGCAGTGATGGTAATTGATGTTACTATACTTAAAGCTAATTAAAATAAATGCTTAGATTTCTCATATGCTCAATGCATGTTAGATTTTTGCAAGTCATTTAATGATAGTTCTGAATAAAAGCCTTGTGTGATGTCAACATTACCAGATTCATCAAGTCCTGATGATGGGTAAGTTATGGCAAAGGCATTTTTCAAATAAGATACTCATCCTTCAGGAACATAATCATCATAATCACCAACATCAATATCATCGCCATATAATGCTTCTAAAATTTTAGGATCGATTTTACCAACACCATCTTCATCAACATAGCCATAACCAGATTCTTCATAAATTAAGTATCAGATGTAATCACTAAAATAGTCATAGTAGTCAGCACCTTCAGGATCAGTTCCTGGTCATACAATTGAATCTATAGCTTCTCAAGGACTTACATACATAACATTATCAAAGTTATTAAATGAGTCATAAACATAGTCTCCAGCTTCATTAGTGTCATCAATATACTCATCCTCATAGTCTTCGTTTTCATAATCAATGTGGTCTAAACAAATATCACGTACATAGCTATATGCTTGTTCTTTACGTTTTTGATCATTATCTAGGGCTTTATTAAAGACAATACCATCCATAATCATTGCCGTTTCTTCTGGTGTAGCAGAAGTTACAAGTGCTGTTTCTTGACTATCGGCTTGAAATCAACCCTCAACTAATTTAAATTCATCACTATGTTGACCTAATCCACAACCAGCATATACGGCATCAGCATTATAACATAATATACCTGTACCTTTTTTAGTATTGAAATCACCAAAGAAAGCATTAGCTAATTCCACAGAGTCGGTATTAAGATAGAATTTATGACTATTACCAAATTGAGCAAAGTCTTGGTATGTTTTCTTAAATGCTTGCTCACTAACAACATCAGCTGGTGGATTGATATCATGCAACCCTGTTTGTTCATTCTCGTATAATTTAGAGAAATCATAAATTGTTCGATAATCATCAACTAGTGATATTTTATTTGATGGGTGTTTAACATCAAATATCGGATTGTCTCTAATTTGGTCACGGATTGTTGTTCAAGTTGGGTCACTACCTTCAAATAGATTTTCATCTCCTCAATATGAAAAGCTAAGTGATTGTAAAAAGTATGGAACTGTTCAATCCAGAATAGAAATTTCAGTATCATCATGAGTACTTAAATATTCCTCTGGTAAATATTCATCTTTATGTTCCACAAGTCATTGGTCTATTGATTCCACTACTAAGTCAACATCAGAACCACTATCATAAGTGGTATTGGTGTCATCAGTAGATGCAATCAAGTTTTCAAGTACTTCTTTACCTGTTTCAATTACTTTACCATTAGCATCTTTTAATCCAAATAATGATCATTCAACTTGTGACAAATAGCCTTTTTTAAGTAATGTAAAGATGGTGTTAGCAGAGGGAATAGCAATATCATAATTAGATTTAAACTTATTCATAATCATATCATCAGTTGAGTAATATAAAAATGTTACATCACTACTATATTTCTTAATAATATCACCACCCATGTAAGACTCATAATTAGCCCAAACAACATTACCAGTAGGAATATTATTACCACGACATGATGCTAATAAAGAAAGTGGAATAATGCATGGTGATAATAAAATTAGTTTTTTAAATTGTTTCATTATAAAGATCCCTCCATAGCATTAGTAATTTTCTTTGCGGCATTTTTCTTTGATTTAAAGTAGATAAACACTGATTTTACTAAGATAATCACAAATGTAATCATAACCATAATTGCTCCAAAAGTAACAACTCATGCCTTAATACCTTTACGTGTTGAATAAATAGCAGTACCAATAGTTTGGTAAGAGCCATTAACTAAATTAGTAATTACATAATCATCTAGACTCATGGCAAAGGCAATAATTGCTCCACTAATAATTCCTGGTAATAAAAAAGGCACAACAACTTTAAAGAATGTACGAATTTTTCCACTACCCAAATCATATGAGGCTAATACTGTATTAGGATTCAATTTCGTCATACGAGGGTAAATAGCAATAATGGCATATGGAACTCCAAAAGAAATATGGGCTAAAATCACTGTAAAAAACCCTAAATCAACACCTAATGGTACAATAGTTGAAGTAAACAATAGCATCAAACTTATTCCAGTAATGGCATCAGGGGAAGCAATCGTTAAATTAGATGATAATAGGACAGATTGTTTTTGTAGGGTTGCTGATCTTCAAATACCAAAACAAGTGATTGTAGCGATGATCACAACAACAGGTGTTGTTACAACTCCTAATAATAAAGAACCGGCTAGAGCATTGGTAAAAGCGTTGTTACTAAATAATTCAGGGTAATTTTCAAATGAACCATCTCCCTCTAATCCATAATTAATATTCCCTCTACTTGTTTGTCCAGTAAAACTTAAGATAATAATTAAGACCATTGGAATGTAAATTAGTGCTAAAAATATGTAAATATAAAAATGCTTAACAAATAACAATAATTTAGATTTTCAATTGATCATATTTAAATTTAACATGATTCCAACCTCTTTTCTTTAATACGATTCATAACATATTTATATAGCTTCTTTCCATAGACTATACCCACATAACCAATAGTTAAGATTAGTAATAGCACCATTGATAGCGAACTTACTCGCGCTAGAGCAATCTCACTAGTTTGGGCGATAGAACCTTCATTAACAATGATGTCACCAATTAAATTACCATCACTTGAGCTATTTAAGAATTGTGGTACTGCAACTGTTGTGACCGATGGCAAAAAAACTAATGTAATCCCAGACATTAATGCCGCAAATGTATATGGAAGAATAACTTTAAAGAAGGTAGTGATTGGACCATGACCCATATCATAACTTGCCCAAATAAGATTCTTAGGCATGTTAACTAGCGATGTATATAGTGGAGCAAGCATAAAGGGAATATATAAGTATACAAGTCCAATAATGGTAAAGATGATTCCAAATGTAGAGTTTTTATATCCATACATTACATCAAAGAAAGTCTTCAATCCTACCAGTTTTACAAGGAATGATGTTCAAATTGGGGCTGTAGCTACAAGAATAATAATGGTTTGAAATAGTTTATTCTTTGCTTGACTTAAAATATATGTAAATGGGTATGCTAGAATAATACAAAAAATTGTGGCAACAATAGCAACAAAGATTGATAAAAATATTTTACCAAAAATATAACCATCATTAAACATGAAATTAAAATTCTCATCAACTCCATATCCCTCCACTGGAATAAATGATTTAACAAAGACAAAAACTAATGGCACTACAACCAATAGTAATGTGAGGATCAAAAACGGAATAATTAGTGAGAATTTCTTTCTATCAAAAGTAAATTTCTTGTTATTAAACCCATAATGTTTAATATTAGCTTTTGTAGTCATTTTATAGTACTTCCTTATTTCTAGTTGGCATTAAGAAATGGACATCTTCAGGATTTCAACGTAAGCCTACATTTTTACCAACTACTGTTTTATCAGTGGTGTTAATGCTAATAGTATGATTTTGGGATTTCACGATAATTTCATACATTAGTCCATGGTAGGCAACAGATTCAACTCTTCCTAGAATTATCCCGTCATTAGGGTTAACAATGTCAATATCCTCAGGACGAATAACAAACTCATGTTCTTCATCTTTCTTTGACAATTTTGGAAGCAAATTAGGGTTATCACACAAAATAGTTTTTCCTTCAAAGGCAAATTTATTTTTACCTGCTCATTTAGCTTTAAAGAAATTACCCTTACCAATAAAACTAGCAATTCAGTGGTTAATTGGTTCTTCGTAGACATCCATTGGTGTACCAATTTGACGGATTTTACCTCGACTCATAACAACTACCTTGTCTGACAAACTTAAAGCCTCTTCTTGGTCGTGTGTTACTAAAATAAAAGTTAAGCCCAATTCCTTGTGTAGACGTTTCAATTCATATTGCATCTCTTTTCTAACTTTAGCATCAAGTGCTGATAATGGTTCATCTAATAAAATAATTTCTGGCTCAACAACAATTGCTCGTGCAACAGCCACACGTTGTTGCATTCCACCTGATAGCTCATTAGGGAATTTAAATTCTTTACCCTCTAGACCAACTGTTTTAATAGCATCCATGGCTGTTTTGTTAATTTCGGTTTTAGTTAATTTACGTGTTGTATATTTCTTTTCAAATTTATCAACTTGTAACATTGGGTAGTTCTCTCAGTAAGATATTCAAAAATCGATATTCTGAATACGCATTTTAATTTTATCAACAGATTTATCTAATGGAATTTTTGATAGATATGCTTTCTTTAAATCATGAAATAAGTGGTCATATTTTGTGGAATTAGCACTGATAGTCTTGTCTAAGATGACCATGCCATTTTTTAATAAATTACGCTTCTTTTCTTGTAACTCAATAACTCTAGCTTGGTATTGGTTTCAACGCATATTTTTAATATTTTTTCAAATCTCTTTTTTCTCATACTTATCAACTTCTTTAACTAATTCTTTTTTTAATTTCTCTAAAGTTTTAGTGGATTGAGCAATCTCTACTTTACTCTTTTTAATTGATTCTTGTTTAATTTTAGCAAGTTGTTGTGTTAATTCCTTTGGACAATCCTTAGCATCTTTCTTAACACGCATCGTCTTAATTCCATACATGATGTTGTCCAAAACATTCATATTTGGAAAAAGTGCATAGTCTTGGAATACAGTTGCTGTAGCTCTTTTATTGGGTGGTAGATCTTTAACATCAATTCCGTTAATAACGATTCTACCTTCTGTTGGGCTATCAAAACCAGCAATCATTTTAAGAATTGTAGTTTTACCACAACCACTTGGTCCTAGTAATGTAACAAATTCACCTTTGTTAATGTCAAGATTAATGTCTGTAACCGCCAAAAAACCATCGGCGTATGTTTTTGCAATCTTCTGCAACGAAATGTAACTACTTTTTTTCATCTACTTTTCTTGTTTTACTGAACCAAAATATCGCTTCAATAATGTTATTATATATGATATTTTTATTTTTTGTAAAAATTATTTTCATTTATAAAAACAAAACAATATTATTGTCGTTAAAAATCAGATAATTATTAGAATTTAAAATCAAATATTTGCCGTTTTTTTGATCGTAAAATTAGGTAAAAACAAGATAAAATATTCTCACTAAAATCCACCATAAATAATCTTTTCATAATGAGCTTAAAAGTTCCATCACTTAATATAGTATATACAGAAGCATATAATTCCCCTATATAGCAGTGGAATATGACAACTTAAAAGTATACATAGTGTGTAATTTTACAACATGAATTTAAGAAAATTTTAGCAATAGAAAATTAGCTGCTAAATTTTAGCAATTACAATTTTTTAAAATAAAAGTTTTTTTGTCCAAATATTGCAAAATTCCGGCATTATTTTTAAAATTAAAATAAATTTTATATGAAATTAATGCTTGATATTGGTTATTTATTTTGCTAAATTCTTTCTTTGTATATTTCTGTTCACCGACCAATGGATAATTGATAAAGTTAAAATGTGCCCGAATTTGGTGAGTTTTTCCAGTAACTAATTTAACTTCAAGTAATGATGTATCGTGCTCTTGTTTGATTGTTTTATATTCTGTTACAATCAATTGTGAAGTACTATTAATCGGTTTTTTGGTAATTTTAACAAATTTATTGTCATGCTCCCTAGTTCAGTAAGCAGTCATCGAGGCAGATGCTGGAGTAATATACCCATGTACACGGCATAAATAATATTTATCAATTTCATGATTTTTAATTTTTTGTGATAAAATCCGTAAAGAAACAGCATTTTTAGCCGCCATAACTAACCCTGAGGTGTTTTTATCTAAACGGTGAACTAAAGCAGGTACAAATGAATTTTCAGTAGCAGGATCTCATTCCTTTTTATTAAATAAGTAATGCATAACACGGTTCGATAGCGTATCAGTAGTTTTTGTTTCATCATCATGGACCACCAACCCCACCGGCTTATTGATGATTAAAATATTTTTGTCTTCAAATACCACATCTAAAGTAGTAGGAGCTAGTAGGTAATCTTTAACACTGCGTTCCTTTTCTAGTAAATTATCATTAATATATAACTGAATTTTATCATTAGCTTGCAAGCGATAGTCGTTATTCACCTTTTTTTCATTTACTTTAAGCCGCTTAATTCTAATATATTTTTGAATTTGAAACAATTTTAATTTAGGATATGTCTTTTTGATAAAATTATCAATTCTTTGCCCTACATCGTTTGCAGTTGGAGTAATTGTAATCATCTTACTTCATTTTAGCAATGATTATTCCTGCTGCTACTGCCACATTCAACGAGTCAACTGTTTTATTGATGGGGATATAAACCATTTCATCACATTTTTTAGCATCTTCAATTTTTATACCATTCCCCTCATTACCCAGAATCATAGCATTACTCTTGTTAGAAAAGTTTACCCGATCAATATCTACTGCCTTATCATTTAAGATTGATGCATAGACTTTAAAATTAGCTTTCTTAAACAAATCAATGGCAGCAGCTAGACTTGTAATAAACTTGATTGGTATAACGAAAATACTACCCATTGTGGCACGGATAATAGCTGGGTTGTAAATATCGACACTATCATTGGTGATCACTACCCCATCTATCCCAAAAGCAACAGCTGTTCTGATGATTGTACCAAGATTACCAGCATTTTGAATTCGATCCAATATGATGTAATTACCCTTAGTTAACTCAAAATTTAACTTAACTTTATTGAATACGCCCATTACTCCATCGCTATTTTTAAGTGATGAAATTGATTCAAAAACTCGGTGGTCAACAATCACTGCCTCTTTATATTCACTAAATTTACCAATATATTTACTTTGACTTGATAAGATGATATTTTGTGGGGCTATTTTATTTTTGATAACTTGTTCAACAACCCTCATTGACTCACAGACAAACAAGTTCGTAGCATCACGATACTTCTTATCTTCAAATAGCTTTTTTGCTAATTTAACCAATTTGTTATCTCGTGATACAATTTTTTCCATGTTATTTTAATTATAGAACATTAAGCCTTTGGGCGTCATGTTGAGTGCTTTTAGTTATCATATTTCATCCAAATTATTGTGGGTAATTACCACTCATTATTTTTCTATATATTAGATGATAGAAGTCAGCATTATGCCTCAATATCTATTTCATCTTCCGTATCAATACCGATCGATATAACACGCTGAATATTGACTTCATTATCAGAAACGAAGTCCTCAAACGCCTCAACATTGTCGCTAAAAAGATGGAATATTGCACCATATTTAATAGACTTAGAGTCATCATCAAAAAGTTCTATTCTATGCAAGCTAAAAGTAAAATTAGTTGGGGAGGGGGTAATGTCTGGGATCACTATTTTTTTATCACTTACAACTACCCTTGAAGGGTTATATTTTCCATGATGCTTACGCCACTCTTTTTCAGTAGAGTTTAAAGTTACAGCATTGTCGTTTGCGGAGAGTAAACTTCGTCTTTTAGTCTTACCTTGCTCATTGGTTTGCAAATAATTCAATTTCATGCCGATATCTGTTGATGAGTATTCATCACCAAAAGTTGAACGACCAGCCAGATTATACGAAAGCGCATAATTTACTGAACAATCAATTTGCGACGTGGCGGTACGATTTTTACTAGGTATTATCAATTTTGACACATCAATTTTTACATCAGTTTCATAATTATAGACTATCCCTGCCTTTGAATTCTTCGCTAACATTTCCCCTTCGAACATTACAAATAAATCCCTCTTGCTATTCAAAATATTTAAATCAACAAAGTGGTTCTCTTTATCGTTATAAGCTAGATAATTTATTATGGACCTAGAAAGTTGAGGAGAGAGTTTTTCAACATGTATTAAATGTGCTAATTTTCTGGCAATTAGTGGTGCGGAGAAAGATGTACCTTCGTCATAGTAGGCATTCATAAACTCATTTAAAATTTTAATTTTATTTATATTATTGTCAGGCACACTTTTATCATTATTAATGGTTTGACAATTAGGTTTGTCATACATTTTTAAAACTTTGACATCGTGAGAATATGAACATCTGACATATTTTTGTTGATCGTTTAAATACCTTGAACCAACACTAATAGCTGTTAAAGAATCTGCAGGTGAAACATATTGATAATTACCCAGCGAAACTACAAATTGAACATCATATTTTTCTTGTAAATCATCAAGTTGTTTTCCCAAGAAAGTTATACTGTTAAAATCTGGAACTTCAAAACCTATTGAAATATTTCATACTTTAATATCTTGATTTTTCGCGATAATTTCTTCATTTAATAGTTTTATAAGTAACGACTCGGATAGTCCACTATCACTATCTGGTAACACCTCGAATAATTTTACGCGAAAATTACCTAGATTATCTTTAAAATTGGGGTTGATTTCGTCATTTCCAATAATTAGTGAACAAACGCCTGTACCGTGGTCATAACGACTATTCATCCCGGGTAATAGCAGTTTTTTTTGTTCAGCAACGTATGAAGACCAGTTGTCAGAAAATTTAATACCAGAATCAATAACTCCGATAACTGGTTCGCGCCCCGTACTCTTATTTATATAGATTTTACTTGCATCGTGATTTTCTGGAATATTTTTTTTAAATGTTATGGTTTCATCTTTAACGCTCGAAGCGATTATAAATGGCACAGTTTCGTTAATTTTTTTAATCACATCTAATGTAAAATTATACGTGAAATCTAATATTTTAGCTTTTCTAAACTGTGCTTCATCTATTATTTTTTTGTTAATCAAAAAATTTTTGAATTTTTCGTCATCACTAAATAAATTTAAAATTTTAGTAATTGGGGTAAATCTACTTGAAAAAATTTTGGCTACATCAAAACTGTGCAATGCAATGTTCTCAACGTGTAATATATCATATAAACAAGTAAAATAATTTTTAGGGAGTCCTTTTTTTACTAACTCCTCCTTTATATCTGTGTCTTCCATCGTATTAAATTTTTTAAATTCTTCCTCACTAAATTTTTTTGTGATGTCTGTGAACATTCTTTTAGTTGCGTCAATCCCATTTAAGTCACACTTATAAACAATATTTATGGAGTCTGTAATTGAATCATTTTCAAATATATAGCTTGATCAGATTTGCTGTATCTTATTTTCATATCTAAAAATTTGTTTTATACGTAATGACTTGCCTAGCAATTTGTTGAACTTAATTGAAATAGGAAAAATATCAAAATCCTTATATTTTTCACACGAACTCTTCAATTCATCGATTTGTTTAATAAATTTTGTAACAGCTGCATATGAAAATATTAATCTGTCATAATCGCATGTTGGTGCACTCGATGCAATAGGTTTGGAGGCCGGCTTAAATAAGATTGCGGGCATTATTTTTTACTTCCTAATATTTTTGCCACCCCAGCTTTACTAATTTTTTTAACCACTGCGATATCGTCAAGTGTTAACCCAAGTTTTCGTAATTTACTAACATCGTCGATTGAAAGTATTTTAGCTATGGATGTCTCAATTGAACATTTCTCAATTTGAGAATTGGTTACTATTTTTTCTATACTAGAATAATCTAATGATTGCGAATTGATGTGAACCAATTTTCTGCTTACATTTATATTGTAATCGATTTTATTTAATGTGGCTTGATTAAACAACTGGAATGTAAATACATTCAAATCTATTTCATTCAATAATATATCGACATTGAATCTGCGCAGTGTAGCTTCATCAATGTGACTAATAACATTGGTTATCGCAAACAGTATTATGTTTTTAGGGAGTGTGTCAAGGAAAATATTAAAAGAACCTATAAGTCTGTGGTATTCATCGTGTATTTCCCTATTTCTTGAACCGATAATTGAATCAAACTCATCCATTAATATTATGTATTTCCCTGCAGATTTTATGCAATCATTAAGCAACAAATCTAGATTTTTTTGTGTCTCGCCTAATTTTGAAGATATTAAATTTTGAGCATTTACGTAAAGTATCTCCTTTTTGATATCACGACTAATCTCTTTAACAAAGGTGGTCTTTCCAGTTCCAGGCTTCCCGTGAATAAAAACTCGAGTATTTTGTTCATTATTCCTTAGTAACAAAAAGTCCCTCAATTTAACAAACGTCGTGTTAGAAGTTCAAAATTTTGTTGAATCATTTGGAAATTGACGTAATATCTCGTATTGCTGAATAGAGGAGGCTGATAACTTATAGCTTGTATCTATTTTTGTCAATAGGTCAGCAGCCAAGGCGTCTTTGCCGCTTTTTTTAAGATCTTCCGAGATTTTTTTCACACTCTCTATAACAGCAATTCTATCGAGACTTAGGGCATTTTCAACGAGTTGTTTTAGCGCTTCTATTTTCATACCTTTATTATACCAAATATGCAAATTAGTGTACAAAATGGCAGTTTTGGTGTACAAAATATGTAAATTGGTGTACAAATTGGCAGTTTTGGTGTACAAAATTTAAAACCACATCCCTATAGGCTGTAAATAATACTGATTTACGTGTTGCACACTCGACACAAAATCTATTATCATATTTTATTGTGGCATCACTGTAATTTGCCACCAAAGCCTAGCAAAAGCCATTTAATGATTGTTCATTTATGAAATGTAATACAAATAGATTTGTCTGACAGAAGTTTAAACTCCTCATCGTAGCTATTTCTAGCAGGCCCCACATAACCTTCTTTATGATTATGGCCAGTAAGTAAACTTAATTTAACTTTAAATTTATACTATAATATACATATGAGCGCTGATATTAATACATTATTGTTAGGCCGCTATCGTGGTAATCCTGCCATAATGTTTTTGCTGGACATTGAGGGTATCACTGCACCATTGTTTGCATATTTAAACACACAGGGTTCTAATGATGTAATTACATACGGTCTAAAGAAAGATAACAAACAACATATACTTTTTATTAGGAAAATATGTATATGAACATTCATTGGAATTACCGTATTATTTTTAGCTGCATTACCATTATTGATATATCTTTCAGTGACGAATTACTCATCTAATTCTGAATATCGTGAAGATTACTACGCTGAACTTTTTACGAATAAATATTTTTTAGCCTCTGTTTTATCAACTGTAATATGGGCTATATGTTGCGGATTAATGGGTAATACTGTAGCTTCATCAAGAATATCAAAATTATATTTCAAATCACACCCTGATGCTAATGAAAGCTGGATAATTAACCATAAATTCCGTAAATATGTGGCAAAACTATGCAAAGATCGTAGTGTAGAAGATGTCCGTGCTTTATTAGCTGAAAAAAATGCTCCAATAAAGAAACACACTCGTTACAAACATTAATTCAGGTAATAAATATCTTTAATATAATAGGTTATGTTTTCTATCCATACCTAATATATCATGTATAAAAACTACTAAATTGTTAACCAAAAAACTACTAAATGGTTAATTATAAAACTACTAAATTGTTAATCTCATATATAATATAAGTGTCATGAAGAAGTATATAAGTCGATATATAGACAAGGATTTAAGGGAATTAGTTGGTTCATCTAAAATGATTGTTATTGATGGTGCAAAAGGATGTGGAAAAACCGAAGCCGCTAAAAGAATAGCTAAGTCCTTAATCACTATTGATATGACCAAAGAAACAGAATTTGCATTACAGAATGACCCTAATATTGTTTTAAATGGTGAAAAACCTAGATTGATTGATGAATGACAATTAAAAACATGAATATGAAATAAGGTCAGACACGCCGTAGATGACGATGTTGGATGTTTCATATTAACTAGTTCTTCTACGCCTGCTCCAGATGAAACACGACACAGTGGCGCTGGTAGAGTAATAAGGTTTAAACTACGTCCAATGAGTTGATATGAGTTAGGATATTCGACTGGAAAAATAAGCCTTCAAGATATTTTAGATGACAACATAAAAACTACAGAAATGAATAATATTTCAATTGATGACAGACTTACAAAACTTTGTGATGGTGGTTGGCCATTTTTAATTGGTGAGTCTGATTCTAGTAAAAAAAGAATAATGAAAGAATATGTTGAATCATTATATACTGATAATTTATTAAGAATTGACGGTGTTGTAAGAGATTCTAAAATTGGTGCTAACCTACTTATGAGTTTTTCAAGAAATATTGGAACATCAGTTTCATTCGAGACACTTCTAAAAGACATGAAAATACATGACACTAATATAACTCGGCAAACATTATCATCATATTACAATGCCTTAGAAAGAATTCACATCATAGAAGACCTACCAGCTTGATCAACCCACATTAGAACCTCAACTCAATTACGAACTACTGCTAAAAGATATTTTGTTGATCCCTCATTAGCAATATCTTGTTTAGGTCTTTCTGTTGAAAAACTCAAAAAAGACCCAAATTACTGTGGTTTTCTATTTGAAAATGAAGTAATCAAAAATTTAAGAATATATGGTGAGCAAATAGATGCTAAATTGTATTACTTTGGAGAAAGTACTAGAACTACTAATGATGGGAAAAGTGTGATAGAAAATAGAGAGGTGGATGTCATTATGGAGTTTAAAGACGGAAATTGAGCAGCGTTTGAAATAAAATATGGCTTTAATGAGGATGCGATTAATTCAGGTGTAAAAGCTTTAAAAAATTTAATGCACCGAATTGATTTCGAAAAAGTTCACAAACCTCTATCATTAAATATAATCACCTGTGATGGATTTGCTTATAAAAGAAAAGAAGATGGAATCAACATCATTCCTTTGAACGTATTAGGGGTAAAATAAAAATACATGATTACTATGGTACAAAAAGTTGGCATGAACTACTTTTGGAAAAGAACCCTTTTTTATATCTTATTGGGTTAGTGGTGTTGATATATTTTTCAGTGGCAAATTATCCAGATGTGGTAGACATAGAATGAAGTATGATGAAATTTTTATTACCTACAGTTTTATCTCAATAATATATCCTATGTTGTGTATTGCTAATTAACTCTATAACTTCATCAAGACTATAAAAGTTATATTTCAAGAGATGCCCTAATGCAACAGAATACTGAGTAATTAACCATCCTAATTCTAGTAAGTAGAATCGTTTATTTCTTTTCATCATCAACAAATTCAATGTTATATACTGTATCGAATTTTGGTTGTTC
>JAITWZ010000030.1 GCA_031284985.1 Mycoplasmataceae bacterium | reverse complement strand
TTTTTTTGATATTGATTTTCAGAACTTTTAGGGACTTTCACCAAGTTATATTTTTTAACAATCTCCTGTCCTTCTGGACTTTCATCTAAAAACTTTATAAATGGAAAAAGATTATTATTAGGCTTGTAAAATATTTGATTTTCTGCTTTTACTTTAACTTTATGGCTAAACATTTAAACTAGATATTTTGTTTTTCATCATTTCACCTCATCATAATTCAATAGCAACGGAAATAGTTCTTTACCCAGAATATTTTTTTGAAAATTATTAGCTATTTTTCGTCTCATAAGTCGTCATTTTCATCCGTTTCTGGAGCATAAAGTTTTTCAGATCTGTTTTTACATTTTTTAAGTATTTTCTTGTCTTGGTATTTATTCAAAAACTCTGATTTTTCATGTGTTGGTGCATCGATTGTTTTCTCTACTAATAATTTCACAAAATCTGTGGTTCTAATGTATATTTCCTTTTTTTCCTTATAAACTTTGAAATAATGATTTTCGGCAAGATCGCAGCACTTTAATAATTGTAAGTGGTGGACGACTAATACATTAATGACAATGGAAACAAAAAACCCTATTCCAGACAGTATGGACATTGTTATTCCAATGTATTGAGAAAAAATAAACAAGAAGAAGAAAATCAGTAAGGGCAAAATATAGAGGAGATTGATATACGTCATTTTATATACATGATCATAGTTGTAACCTTTAGGAACCTTTTTTAATCTATATTTTTTGACAAATTCTCGTCCCTCTGGACTTTCATCTAAAAACTTTATAAAAGGGAAGAAATTTTTAGATGGATTACGGTGCGTCAGCTCTTCAATAGTGTTCAATTTCCGAAAACTATACATGCAACTCCGATATTTTATTTTCCATAATATTACCCCATATTCATTCAAATAAAGATTGAGCAACTGAAATAGCTAATGATAAAACACCAAAGCATAAGGCATTTATTTTTATATGCTTTGGTATAAGAATTCCCGCTGTTCATACAATAAATTTATTTAATTTTGTTTCCTCGCCTAACATATAAATATTATAACATAATGATGTGAGTTTTGTTTGACAATAAGGTTCTTTTCTATTTTCTGTGGAAATAATGGTATATCCAGTCAATAAAATATAATTTTATTGTTATGGTATAAGAAGGAATATTTGCTCAAATGTTAGGGTTGAATCCACCTTGAAAGATTACGAAATTTGCATTAAATCTAATTTAACATTTTGTATGGGTATAAAACTTCTTAAACCAAATTTAAGAATCTAGACTTACTAAAGTTGAATTTTTTCTTTCAAAATATTACTATATGAATTTACCTTTAAGGAATGAAATAGCTTTTTTACTACCACGTCCATATTGTTTAACGATTGCAGCAGTTGTAGCTTTTAAGTTCTTAGCAGCTTCATTCTTATCTTTAACTAATCAGCCAGTTACACCATAATATGCACCATATTTTGTGTAAGTTGAACGGTTATCAGTAACAAAGATAACATGAGCAGCAGGACGAACAGCAGAAACAGCTTTAATTACTTGGTCATTATCATCATATAAAACAACTAATTCAAATGGAAATTTAGCTTTTAAAGTACGTTGAGCTTCTGGTTTAGTTTTCTTAGCGATAGCAAGAGCAGTTGTACGTGCAACACCAGTATATAACTTACTTAAATTAGCGATGGCAGCATCATAATCAAAAAGACGTTCAGCTGCTTGATTTAAATTACACATAGTTTGTACAGTTTGAACAGGGAATAAACCTTGAGCAGTTTCACCTGATGTCATTGTAGCATCAGCACCAGCTTTACTTGCGAAATAAACATCAGTAGATTCAGCACGTGTACATAATAAATTACGTTCCATAGAGTCTAACATTTGAGTGGCAACGATAACTGGTTTACCTAATTTACGACAACGCTCAATCATATATTCTTCATAATAAGGAACATCATAATATGGTATTTCAATTCCTAAATCACCACGAGCAACCATTATTCCATCAGATTCAGCAATAATTTTATCTAAATTCTTAATACCATCTGTAGATTCAATTTTAGCAATAATCTTAATATCAGCTTTACCAATTATTTTACGAATTTCTTTAATATTCTCTACATTATTAACAAAAGAAGCGGCAATGTAATCAAATTTTTCTTTACACGCTAATTTAATATCTTCTTGATCTTTTTTAGAAATAAAAGGCATTGTATATGCAGCACCAGGTAAGTTGATTCGTTTATTAGTTTTAATAGTATGAGAGTTTTCAGCTACACTTGTAATCTTTCCACTAGCTTTATCAACAGCAGTAGCTTTTAATCATAATTTACCATCATCAATTAAAATTAAACTACCAACACCAATATCATTAGCCATGTTATATTTACCAGTAGAGTCTGTAACTGAAAACTCTTTTCCTGTACCTTTAATCTTTTTTGTTGATTGAATAACAACAACATCACCGGCTTTTACTAATCCTTGTCCTTCAATAATCTCACATAGACGAATTTCAGGACCTTTAGTATCTAATAATAAAGAAATAGGAGTATTTAACTTCTTAGAAACATTACGAACCATTTCCACACGAACCATCTGTTCATCTTGTGTTCCATGTGAGAAGTTTAAACGACAAACACTAAAACCTGCATTAGTAATACCTTCAATTGTTTGGTATGCTTGTTCAACTTCGCTAGCACGAGATGGGTCTTTTAGAGATTCAAGTGTTCACAATTTACCACATGTAGCTGGTCCTAATGTACATGTTATTTTTGTTTTACGTAAATTATATGCCATATTATTTATATTATATATGATATATTGAATATTTACAGAAAGTGTAGTCAATATATTTAAAAATTTAACTAAAAGTGCATATTCTATAGCAATATTTGATATCATATAATATAATATATATAACTAATAAAAAATGCGTAAGGCACAGGCAGAAAAAAGAAAAATATTAAACGACCCAATTTATGATTCGTTAGAAATCGCTAAATGTATCAACATGATTATGTGAGAAGGTAAGAAAGGTCTTGCACAGTCAATTGTTTATGATGCTCTAAAGAAAGCAGCTGCTAAAACTAAAAAAGAACCTTTAGAACTATTTAATGCTGCTTTACAAAATATTGGTCCATCAATTGAATTAAAGGTACGTCGTGTCGCTGGAGCTAACTATCAAGTACCAACAGAAGTTAAAGAAGAACGTAAGATTACTCTAGCATTACGTTGATTAATTGCTTATGCTCGTGCTCGTAATGAAAAGAACATGGTTGATCGTCTAGCTGGTGAATTAGTTGATGCTTACCAAGGAACTGGTGGAGCTATTAAGAAGAAAGATGATACGCATAAGATGGCAGAAGCTAACAAGGCGTATGCGAATTTAAGGTTTTAATCATGGCCGGCCGTAAATTTCCTATAGAAAAATTTCGAAACTTTGGTATCATTGCCCATATTGATGCGGGTAAGACGACTACTTCTGAACGTGTTTTATACCACACAGGTAAATCACACAAGATTGGTGAAGTACATGATGGACAAGCAACTATGGATTGAATGGAGCAAGAAAAAGAGCGTGGAATTACTATTACTGCTGCTGCCACTTATGCACACTGAAAAGATTGTGAATTAAACCTTATTGATACTCCCGGACACGTTGACTTTACTGTTGAAGTTAACCGTTCTTTAAAGGTATTAGATGGAGCAGTTGTTGTATTAGATGTACAAAATGGTGTTGAACCACAAACTGAAACTAACTGACGTTTAGCTGATAACTATTCTGTACCACGAATTGTTTATTGTAACAAGATGGATAAAGTTGGAGCAGATTTTGAAATGTCTGTTCGTTCATTAAAAGAACGTTTAGGTGCTAATGGTGTAGCGATTCAATATCCAATTGGTTCAGAAAATGACTTTACTGGCATAATTGATTTAGTAGAAATGCATGCTTATTTCTTTGATGGTGGCAAAGAAGAAATATACACAACAGGACCAATCCCCGCAGAATATAAGGCAAAAGCTGATGCTTTCCGTAGTAAAATGCTAGAAGAAGTTGTTCAATTTGATGAATTATGTATGGATAAATTCTTAAATGGAAAAGAGTTGACTGTTGCTGAAATTAAAAGTTGTATTCACAAAGGTGTATTAACTGGTATTTTCTATCCTGTACTTTGTGGTTCTTCATTTAAAAATAAAGGTGTTAAATTGATGCTTGACGCTGTTGTTGACTATTTACCAAACCCACTTGAAGTTGCTTCAACTAAGGGTTTTGATAGCAATGGCAAAGAAGTGAAAATTACTGCTACTGACGAACAAAAGTTTTGTGGACTTGCATTTAAGGTTGCCACTGATCCATTTGTTGGACGTTTAACATTCTTACGTGTTTACTCAGGTATCCTAAAAGCTGGTTCATATGTTTACAACAACACTAAAGATGCTAAAGAACGAATTTC
>JAITWZ010000010.1 GCA_031284985.1 Mycoplasmataceae bacterium | reverse complement strand
TATATAAAGCATATATACCTATATAATATAATAACACTATATTATGTATAGTGATGACAGCGGTCAGATATCTGAACTAAACCCCCGCCCAATTAGGCTTATTCAAACCATGGGTGATGTTACCATGCGTGACTGGGTCATATTTATAATTTTTGGTGGAGCAACGCTTATAGTTTGGATGATTGTGAATAATTTAGGCATTCCTAAAGCCTTATTTCCTAATGATGAGGCTAATATGCAACAAATTTGAGGTCTTGTAATGTGTCTCCCTATTGCAGGAGTTGGTGCGCTGTTTGCCTTTATCCAAAGTCCAACTAATGGTAAGTTGCGTACTAGGTTTTGACGTGGTGCTGTTTTCTTATTTCAAAAAAAATACTTTGAACCACACGAACTTGTAAGTCTTTACTCTATTAAAGAAACACGTGAAAACCATGTACATTACCGTAGTGAGGGTTCTGAAGGTGTATTTAGTGTATACCGTATTAATGGTTATGATCCATCATTATTGGAACAAGGTAAATTTCAAGGACTAATTGAAAGTTTAACACAATTTTTCAGTGTTAATATTCGTTTTAAAATTTATAGCACAAGGGTTGGATTCCATATTCCACCAAAGGACATTAAATTAGATATTGATCATTATGGAGTTAATTATGCTAAAAACCGTTATTATGACCGAATTGATGACTTAAATAATAACGCTGACCTAAAACAAACATCATATTTTTTAATTATTGATGGACCATCAATTGAAAAAAATATGCAAACTTTTGATATTATCGCTTCACCTCTAGGTGGTGCACACTTAATTATTGAACCCGCAAGTAAAGAGTTGTTATCACAAGTTCTAAATGATATTTGATGTAATACATTTGATTTTGCTAGTCCTGCAGTGCGTAACGTTAAGGCAATTGAGTTTGATAAGGTATCTAGTATTTGACATAAAAAAGATGGTACACACGAATATATGAGAATCGTTTCTTTTAATGGTATTCCCGAAACAGCCACTATTTCATGATTAGGACAAATGTTTAATAACCCTGATTTTTCAATCTTAATGGATGTATCGCCAATTGAACCAAAAGCTGCTAATAAATATCTTGAAAATATGACAATTAGTGCTGATGGTATTATGCAAACCAAGTGATTTAAAAAACGTGCTTCAGATGTGGAACGTATGAAAATTGATCACATTCGTCAAACTACACAAACTATTTCTGAATCAATTACTAATGGTCAAGTAGGATTAAAAGAGGTATGTTTTTATTTAACTTTCAAGGATAAGACTCGTAAACGTTTAGATAAAAAACTTAATGAATTCCGTGAAAAGTTATCATCATTCAATATGGGATGAATGTTGACTGATTGTCGTTGCATGCAAAAAGACGCTATTATTAATACTCGCTTCCATGATATTCCATCATTACAGTATCACAAGAGTTCTTTCAGTATGTTAAAATCTGGAAAAATGAGTCATGCTGGTGCAACAAGTGCGACTCAATCATATACAAATGGTTTGGCAATTTTACCAGCTATTGACCATAAAATTTTAACTACATCATTGGGAATTTCTTATCCATTTTTTGCCCACTCATTAGAAGCTACACCAAAGACATGATTTAAGGGATTTGTTGAAGATGCTGAAGCCACTCCATTCTTTAACGATTATTGAAAAATTGATGGTGATTACAACTCCTTCAATAGATTCTACCAAGGACGAAACGGTTCAGGTAAGTCATATACCACTTTCTTAGATTTAGTTGCTGATCGTCTTGATAATAAATTTTTAATTTGTATTGACCCTAAACCAGAACGAGTTAATTTAACAAAAAACTTAGGCGGTGAAAACTTAAATATTGGTGGTTCAGATCCTAACGATCCACACATTAATATGTTTGATATTTTAATTACCCCTAAGAATGAAGGTGAAAATGCCACAGCCAATCAAAATCCATTATTAACTCAATACCAAGCTAACTTACTTAACGTCGGTATTTTGCTTTCTTTAAGTGTTGATAATCCTAATGATAAAGTTGTCCTTTCATGTTTTAATGATGTCCAACAAGAAGTATATGAGAAACAGTACGGAATAACTCCAGAGTCAGATTTTGTTAACATTCCTAAGGATGGATTCCCTTTGTTAAAAGACTTCTATAATGAAACAATTAGACGTTTTGAAGAAGAAAAAACACCAGAAACTAAATCTGCCTTTAATAAGTTGATGGTTTTACTAAAAGAACATGCTGTGGGTGTTTCTTCGCAAATTTTTAATTTCCACAGTAACGTTGATTGAAATAAAAACCGTATGTGAAATTTAATCGTACGTGATATTGCCTTAGATTATGGTAACAAGAACATTCTTGCATGTTGAATTCTAAACTTAATTCGTATTGCTGAAGCATTTATGATTTCTGGACAAGAAGTTGTTTTATATATCGATTAGTTACACTTAATCCACAACATTAACGGTGTTTTACGTAAGCTGGATGAATTTGCCCGACTTGACCGTTCATTCCGTGCCGCTGTTTGTTTGATTAACCAGAACTTTAACTCCATCCGTTCTGGTTCAGATCCACGTAAGCGAGAATACTATGAATCTTTATTTACGATGTCACAATATAACTTCTTCTTTACAACAGGTGAAGAAGATGTTATGTTCCTAGTTGAAATGCTATCTGGTTCTGGTTCTCCACTATCATTAGCTGAGCGTAGTTTCATTACAAAAGCCGGTCGTGGAAAAGCCCTTCTAGTCATGACAGCATATGACCGTTACCGTGTACAATTTGATGTTAGTTTTTGACGTGAAATATGAGAAAAGGATTTGTGAGAAGAATATCAACAAGCTACTGCTTCTGATGGTGCTGCTGCTGTAGATCCTGCTGCACGCCCAATTAATGCTGATGCTGGTAATGGTCCAATCGGTCCTTCTACACCACAAACACCTCCACCACCTGCTCCTACTATGCCAATTCCACAAGGTGTTAATGAATTACGTTCTGTTATTCCAGGTGTAGAGTCAGAAAATGTTAGTGTTTCAGCAGCTGATAATCCATTACTTAAAAACGCAATTGATGTTAATGATCTTGATAAGCAGAAACATGATGATGATTCTGATTTTTTCGAGGATAAATAAATGGCAAATTTTGCTACTAAAGCTGAAGTCAAATCTCCCGCTAATGATGCTGCTATCAAGCCTACAAAAAAGAAGAAATCAATAACCACTGTTTCTCTAGTTGTTGAAATTTGTGTGTTTGTTGTCTTTTTCCCTATATTTGGTGGACTTATAGCTTCTTATTTTGTGTTATCAGGATTGCGCTGAATCAGTTATTTCTTTACTGATAAAATGCAAAAATATCATATTATTTCTGTAAAAACATTTAAGCTAGTCTTTTATTCAATTTTCTTAGCGTTTGCTATTTGTTTTTTAATTTTGATGTGTTATGTATACGATGGAAGTATGCTCTTTTTACAAGCAAACATCCTTCCAACTTATCTTGATATCCATGGTATTTTAAATAGTTATGGGATATTTTTCTCTATTCTTGGTAAAGGTTATATCAGTTCTTTATTTTTGTCTAATGTTAATCTAATGCATTTAGTGGGCTGATATTTTATAGATTTATCTTTATTTTCAACTTCAGCATTTCTAGTGGCTGGTATTCTCTTTATTATTTTCGTCGACCCATACATCTTTAAGTTAAAAACTGATGATTTTAATAAACACTTAAATGTTGCAAGTACTGGAGAAACATATGAGCGACCAAAGCGAATCTGATTAAATCGTTTAGCGTTTTGAACTGGTTATCAAATCCAGAATAAAGAAAACAGAAATGTTGAAAAAAACGAATTAGAGAAGAAGAATAAATTAACCCCTGAAAACGGTGCTGTTGTTTCTTTTGCTAAAGATAATCAGATATTTTATTATAAGAATGATTGGAAATTTCATGCAGCATTTGTTGGTGGTGATCGTTCTGGCAAAACAAACAATATGCTTTCATGAATTATTTCTGGAATACATAATAACTATCCAGTAATTTTTATTGATGTTGAAAACGATACATCAACACTTACAAAAATTAATTTAATTGCACAAAAATTAGAGATGCAATATTTTTCATGAAAGACTACTATTGATGGCGGTCAAAATTTAAAATATGCACCTTTCCGTAATAAATCACCACATGACCGTGTGCGTATGCTAGTTGAAGTATTTACAATTAACAAGACTAATGGACAATATATACAGGCTGTACATCATATTCTTAATTTTATGGCAGGTAACAACGTGGAGGTTAATTTTACTAATTTATTCCGTTATACTGATGTTAATTCACTTAAAGAAATTCTTGCAAGACAAACAGTTAAAAACAATAGGCATAAAAACCATGTTGCGACTATTTTAAACCAGGGTTCATTGCCTAATAGTACTTTACAAGTATTACACACTGATGTTGGTGAGTTTTTAAAGTATGCTAACGAATTGATAGAAGAAAGTGAAGCTAAAACAGCAATTAACCTTCTTGATGTGTTGAATGGACATGTACGTATGTTTTATGCGAATTTTTTACCAAATTTACCATATGTGATTTCTGCTCAACTACAACGTATGATATTCCAAGACACCTTAATTACCATTGGTCAATATCAGAATAAGACAAGATATGTTTTGTTTGCCCTACATGAACCGCATGAGTTTTTTACCTCAGTTGATGATGTTAAAACAGCTTTCCATCTTTTCAAGAAAAATAAAATTGCATTTGGAGTGGATATTGGTGAGACAAATGGTAACAAGGCAATTGCCGCAATTGATTTAGAAATTATTGCAAATTCAAAAACATATTATATCCACAACATTGTTGATCCGATAATGCTTGGAGCATTAGATAAGCAGCTTTCTCATTGTCGTGCCGTTAAACCATTATTCCAATTTGTCGATTTAGGATTAAAATATGCCAGAAAAGCAGTTATTGATGCCCCAAGCACTAATCCTGAAGAAACCAAGGCACGTTTAGACTTAATTGCTGGTATTCAACACACTCCAGTTGGACAAATATTATTCAAAACAGTCTACACTTCAAAGAACTATTATAGCCGTACAACTTACAAAACTTATGACATTTTTTATAATAAGTATATAGATGCTCCAAAATTTGAGGAATATTTGGACTATGTGGCGCGAGTACATGCTGCGCCAACGGTCGCTAACAAATTAGAAGTCAAGAAAGTGAGCGTACTGGAATAATGATTTTAACAAGTGGTAAAAATAGTCATAAAAGAATTCTTGGCGACAAGCGTACATATGGTACACGTAATATTCGCTTCTTTTGAAACTCTGAACGCTACTTAAAAGAAAACATATACCACGCTGTAGCCATGTCTTTATGAATTTTAATTGTTATTTTATTCATTTTATATATTCCCATTTTTATAAACGAGGAAACACAACGTAAAACTGATAATGAGCCTTGAAATTTTCCTAGTACTTATATAGCCTTTGTTTGTTTCATATCATTGTTTGCTAGTATAATTTTAAAAATAAATGAGCGTAAGATCCGCAAACAAAGAATTAAGGATACTGTAGTTGCTTCTGGTCGAGAGATAAAGATATTAGGAGGTAATAATTAATGGCAAAAGATCTAGTTCCAATTGTCGAGTTTTGTGATATTACATTTGGTTATACACCAGCTATGATCAATTTAAATAACGTTAGTTTTAAAATTTACCCCAATGAATATGTTTGTGTTATTGGACATAATGGTAGTGGTAAATCTACTATTTCTAAAGTGCTGAGTGGACTATTGACACCTCAAAAAGGATATTTAAAAATTCATAACCAGAAAATTGACCGTTCTAACATTCACTTAATTCGTCAAAAAGTAGGTATGATCTTCCAAAACCCTGATAACCAGTTTGTTGGATTAACTGTTGAAGATGATGTTGCTTTTTCATTGGAGAACCACCGTATATTACCACAAAACATGCAGTCAATTATTAATATCGTTACTAAAGCGACCGGTGTTAATAGCTTATTAAAAGTTGAACCTTCAAATCTATCTGGTGGTCAAAAGCAACGAGTAGCAATTGCGTCTGTTTTATCTGTTGATCCTGAAATTATTATTTTTGATGAATCTACCTCAATGCTTGACCCTAATGCTAAGGAAGATTTAAAGTCATTAATTCTTGACTTGAAAAATAAATATAATAAGACGATCATATCAGTTACTCATGATATGGAAGAAATTACTAAGTGTGATAAACTGATTGTAGTTAACCATGGTAAGATTTTAAAGATTGCCCCACCAGAAGAAATATTCCAAGATCGTGCATGATTAATTCAAAATTCATTGGATTTACCATATGCCTTGCGCTTATGTTATGAATTAAACCATAAATTACCAAGTGGCAAAAAAGAATTCGTTAACACATTAGACATTGATGAAATTGTGGAGGACATATGTTCGCGAAAAAAATAACTTCTTCTGGCTCAACTGCTCCATCTACCCAACCATATGCGATTCAATTGGAAAATTTTACTGTTAAATTCAATGAAAAAACAGATGATGAATTAGTTTTATTTAATAATGTAAACTATAATTTTGAAGCTGGAAAAATTCATTTTATTGTTGGACCAAGTGGTTGTGGTAAAACAGTTTTAATCTCTCATTTTAACGGTTTATTGTTACCATCTAGTGGTAAAATAGCTGTACTTGGTGAGGAAATTAAAGTTAAAAGAAACAAAGTTAAAAATGTAAAAAGTATTCGTGCTAAAATCGGAATGGTGCTTCAATTTGCTGAATATCAACTATTTAAACCAACAATTGAGAGAGATATTATTTTTGGTCCCATGAATTTTGGTGTTAAAAAAGATGAAGCCAAAGATAGAGCTAAAAAATTAATTGTTGAGGTTGGATTAGATGAATCATTTTTACCACGTAATCCATTTGGTCTATCAGGCGGACAAAAGCGACGTATAGCGATTGCTGGTATTTTAGCGATTGACCCAGATATTTTAGTGTTCGATGAACCCACAGCTGGATTAGACCCACAAGGTGAGAATGATATTCTAAATATTATTAAAGAATTAAAGAAAAAAGGTAAAACTGTCTTTGTCGTTACACACACTATGAATCATGCAGTAGCTATCGCTGATAATGTTGTTGTCATTAACAATGGTAATATTGTTAAAGATGGTACAATATATGAGATATTTTCTGATCATCAATTAATTAAAAATGTGGGTTTGTCTGTACCTTCGATAATTAACACAATTAATTTACTAGTACAAAACGATCAACGCTTCTCTCAATTGCTAGTTGATCAGCCGCGTTCAATTGAAGAACTTGTGACATGTATTAATAGAATCATTTTTACAAAGAAAGGCGGTAAATAATATGGCTAATGGTTTTACTAATTATAACAAAAATATTTCAATTGTTCACCGTATCAATCCTACAGCTAAATTAGTTACTTGTATTTTTTTATTAGCATTGGCGTTTATGTCACATGGATTACTACTTAATAGTGTTTTATCTGTTATAACAATTATCTTTTGGTTTGCGTCAAAAATGTCTAAGAAAGCTACTTTTAGTTTATTTATTTCTGTTATTATTATGTTACTAGTCTTGTTGGTGTTAAATTGAGCTATTTTAAAATCACCTGGTTTAGCAATATGAAACGATAAGGATGTGAATATAATCTTTGGTGGTGGTGGTTGATATCAGTCTGTATCATCTGTGAATGATGATGCTTTGGCAACAATTAATCAAAAATATTATTATACTGTTGGTTCTAGTTGGGGAATGGAAGACATTACTGCTGCTGCATATTCTTATGCCCCTGGAAGAAGCTATAACGATATGTACAACGAACTAATGAAACTAACAACTGCTGGTGGTGATTATGTTGGTTATAAATTAGTGTTGAAGCAAGTGATAAGTGAACATTATATGTATTATTTTTATAAATCAACATGATATACAATTTCATTTCAAGTATTTTTTTACTCAATTAATATTGCTACTAAAATTTTCATCGCTGTATCGACTATTACAGTATTGGTTTCATCAACAACAAACACTGAACTTACTAATGCTATCTCAGTTTTACTATGACCACTACGTGTCTTTAAAGCTCCCATAACTGAATGATCAATGGTTATATCATTAGCAATAAGATTTGTTCCCACACTACTTGATGAGTCACAAAAAATATTAAATGCTCAAGCATCACGTGGTGTGGACTTTAAAAATGGTAATTTACCCGATAAAGCTAAAGCCCTAGTTTCATTAGTTATACCAATGTTTTTAATTTCATTTATTAAGGCAAATGATTTAGCTGCGGCAATGGAAGTTCGTAATTACAATCCACGATACCGACGTACTCAATATCGTTCATACCGAATTGCAGCAATCGATATTATTTCAATATTCTTAATTTTCATTATACTTGGTTTAACAATCATGGTATTGTTTAATAATGTGTTTATTGGGTTTTATGCGAAAAGTGATCTGTTATTAACTTACAGTTAGAATGAATTATAAATTAACAATTACCTATGATGGTAGTAATTATCATGGTTGGGCTATACAACCAGATGTTATTACCATTCAAGCAACCATTGAAAAAGTATTGAATCAATTATTTGATACTAAATACATAATTACATACTGCTCTGGCCGGACTGATGCCTTTGTACATGCTTTACAACAAGTGGTGAACTTTAGCAATAAAAAAGAATTCCCTCTAGATAAATTAAAAATATCATTAAACAAGCTTCTGCCATTAGATATTCGTGTTTTAAATGCTGAAAAAGCAGATGAACGTTTCCATGCCCGTTTTAGTGCAGTTAGCAAGACATATGTTTATAAAATCTATAATGGATTAGAAAATGAAGCCTTTAAGCATAAATATTATTTAGTTTATAATAAAAAAATTAATTTACCACTACTTAAAAAAGCTAGTAAATTATTAGTGGGCTCTCATGATTTCTTATCATTTAGCATTAGTGATATTAAAGAAACTGTTAGAACAATCAATTACATCAAATTTAAAAGGAATAAGAAATATATTGATATATATGTTAATGGTAGTGGTTTTTTACGGGGCATGGTCAGGATGATAGTTGGCACACTGATTGATATTAATGAAGGAAGAAAACAAGTTGAGGATATTAATAAATTTCTTAAAAATCCTAAAAAAGGAAGCGTGGTAAGTAAAGCGCGTGCTAGTGGATTATACCTCTATAAAGTTCTTTATCGCAACGAAAAATAGCATACATAATTACTTAAGTAATTATTTACATTACTCAGTTAACACACTCTGAAGCATGTCAAAACATAAATTTGTCTCAGTTACATTTAATAAACTCATATCCCAGCTATATCTATAAAGTTTATATTTCTCCTTTAGCTTTTTCATTAAATCGATCATTTTGTTTTCCTTATAAATATTTTTTTCTATGATAACCACATAATTGCCCTTATGTTTCCTAATTATAATTGTCGCTGGTCTTGATACAGAAATCATTATTAATTGTGCAATTTTATCATCTATTGTTTTCCTTCTATAATTATACCCAACAAGTTTTGTTACTTTATTGTTGTGGACTAATGAAGGAAAGCAAAACTTTCCGTCTTTAATCACTACTTCCTCTAATTTACAAATTTTTTTACCAGCTTCGGCATGATTTGATGATTTGCTTTCACATAATCAATCATCCTCTGATATAACATATTTGTGCTGGTTGATGCCAAAACCGCTATACCATGCCATCAAACCACTATACATTGTAGCACTTTTATATGATGCATGAACAGTCATAATTCCTCATGCCATATTCTGTAAATCATTGTAAATTTGACGTAGCGAATCATTTTCTTTAAATTTTGTTTTATAACCATCATAGAAGTTTTTACTGGTAAATCCGATTCTAATGTTATTTTTCTTAAGTCATTTTGCAAAGGATTTAGTATTTAAATCATATTGAATGTATATATATTTAGTAGTTACATAGTTATTCATAGCTTAGCTCTTTTGTTGAGATTTTAAATCCGGTAATGCTAACATTTTTTCTAATGCTAAATTTCCTTCTAGTCTCTTAATTTCACAACGTAAGTCATTACAAAAAATATTTATACTGTTGCTTGCATTTTCATCTTCATGGTGGTAATTGTTAATTTTGTTGTCTTTGACAAACTCTAACATTCTCTTCATTCCATTAATTTTGGCTAAAATAATTAATTTTTCATTACATTTTTTATTACTTTTTGTTTCAATTTGTCATTTGTATTCTGATATCACATCAATGCGTTTTTGTATTCTCGCAATAATTTTCTTTAGGTAAGGTGCATATTCAAATTCATTCGGTCCATATACATGTTGTGGGTATTCCCTTTCAAGCTGGATTTCATCATATAAGTCTGTTAGTCCTTTTGTTGAGTCCCAATTTTTTTTGATCCTTTCATTCCAAGAACACTCAGCAGCGCTTCTATCTTTTTCTATCTTGTTATCTGTTATATTAAACATTTTCATTTTTTTGCGACCACAATAGTGCAGAAAAATGTTTGACCATTATAACTGTTTTAGCACCTTATAAAAATTACAGGTTGCTGTGTATT
>JAITWZ010000016.1 GCA_031284985.1 Mycoplasmataceae bacterium | reverse complement strand
GAATCTCAAGCGTCAATGAAATATCGTTATTATTCATCACAAGCTAAAAAAGACGGTTTTGTTTGATTATCAAAAGTATTTGATGAATCATCAGCTAATGAAAAAGAGCATGCTGAAATTTGATTTAAGATTCTAAAAAATGATGGAGCAACAAATGGTACTATGCCAGAGACTGTTAAGAACTTAAAAGATGCTGCAAGTGGTGAAAATTACGAATGAACTAAAATGTATGCTTCGTTTGCTAAAATTGCCGATGAAGAAGGATTTGCGCATGTTGCTAGATTATTCAGAGCTATTGGTGAAATTGAAAAGTTTCATGAGAAAAGATACAATGATTTAGCTTCGCAAATTAAAGGCAACAAAATGTTTAATGATAAAAAAGAAGTATATTGATTTTGTCTAAATTGTGGTGCTTTAATTAAAGCTAAAACTGCTCCCACTGTTTGTCCTGTATGTCACCACAAACAATCTTATTTTGTAAGAAAAAACATCACTATTGTTGAGTAATTAAAGTTCTTCATTATATTTAGTTAAGATCTTTAATTTCATCATCTAGACATAAAGTTTATTGTTCTTGCTTAAAGAAGAACTATAAATTAATTATTCGCCACCAACTAAAAAATCAAAGACTGATTGAGCCATAACACACATATCATTATAAAAGTATTTGTCACCATTGATTTTAAACTTTGGGTGATGTCCAAAAACATCTGGAGCTAATGTAATACGATAAAAAGCTGAAGGAACTTTTTCAGCAACGTATGAAAAGTCTTCTGCTCCCAATGAACTTTCAGGTATTTCAAAAACATGTTCTTTGCCCAATATTTTAGCAGCAGCATTTTTGACTAAATTAGTGATTTTTTCATCAGTAACCATTGGTGGATAATTTAATTCATATTTAAAAGTGTAAGTAGCATGGAAAGCTTCGCAACAACTTTTCAATACTTCTTCCAACTTATCTTTAAGAATCTTTCTTGTGTCAGGATCACTTGAACGTGCTGTTCCTGAAAGGTCACAATATTCAGGGATAACATTAGTAGTTTGACCAGCATTAATAGTACCAAAAGTTATTAGTCCAGCACGTAATGGGTTAACATATCTACTAACAATAGTTTGCGCGGCATTAACAAACTGCGCAGCAATAACAATTGGGTCGATTGCAAGATGAGGAGCAGCTGCATGTCCACCTTTTCCAATAATTCTAATAAAGAAATCATCAGGTGAACCAGAACATGAACCAGACCTAATCTCAAAATCACCTTCTTGTGGTAAATTATCTCCAGTTTTAATACAACCACCACAATGCATGGCAATTGCTGCATCAACATTTGGATTTTCTAATATACCATTTTCAATCATTAATTTAGCACCACCAGCATCAATCTCTTCACATGGTTGAAACATAAGCTTGATTGTTCCTTGCAATACATCTTTTAAACTATTAAGAATCATTGTTGTACCTAACATGTTTGCCATATGACTATCATGACCACAAGCATGCATATTTCCAGGAACCTTCGAAGCATATGGTACGCCAGATTCTTCAAGAATTGGTAAAGCATCCATATCAGCACGTAACAATAATACTTTACCTGGTTTAGCAAATTTCAATGTAGCTAATATACCAGTTTTATTTATAATCACAAATGGTATACCTAATTTTTTAAGTTCACCTTGAATAATAAGCGAAGTTTGTGGCAAGTCTCAACCAAGTTCAGGTATTTGATGCAATTGTTCATATAATTTCTGAACAGTTGGATAAAATTGTTTGGCTAAATTTTGAATTTGCGACGTAATATTGTTTGCCATAATTAACCTTTGATTTTATTTACTGATAAAATATGTTCAACTACTTTTTCTTGCATTATAAAGCCCTTAACACCTTCAAAATTGTTTTGTAATTGCGACTTAATAGCTGGCACAGTTGTTTTATATACTTTTGCTAATTTTTCTAAATATTGTTCAACATCTTTGTCAGTTACAACAATTTTTTGTTCAGCAACTATATGTTCAAAACCTAGAGCAACAGTGACATTAGACTTAGCAGCATCAGCAATCGCAAATTGATACTCTTCGTCATTTTTAAAACCTAGTGATTTAATGTAATGATCAAGTGAAGTATGATGTTGTTGAGCTTCACCTTCAGTTTGTCGTAGTAATCTATTACGTTCATTAATGATGTATGCTTTAGGAATATATGAAATATGAATACGCGTTAACAATTCACGTGATACTTTTTGTTTTAAATTTTCTTTAGCTGAAAGTTCTTTTGATTCTGTTAAATTTCTCTTTATAGCTAGACGTAAATCGTTCTCGTTTTTCATTACAGCAAAACTAAATTTTTCCAAATATGCAGGAGTCAATTCTGGCTTAATAACTTCAGCAATACTATTGATTTTAACTTCAAATTGCACTTTTTGACCACGCATATCAACCTTACCATAATCATCTGGGAAAACAATATCAATTGTTTTAGTTTCGTTAAGCTTCATGCCAATTAATTGTGTTTCAAAACCATCAATAAACGTTTTAGAACCAATTATTAAGTCAAAATCTTTACTACTGCCACCAGGAAATTCTTTGCCATCTCTTAACCCTTTGAAATCAATATTAACATTGTCACCATCAGCAACTGGCTTATCAGCACTTTTTGGTTTCAACATGATATCTTGTTGAATTAGACGATTAACTTCATTATCAATCTCACTCTCAGTAACAGCTTCAGTTTCAGGAGTAATTGCTAAATTATCATATTTATCAACAGTAACATTAGGAGTTGGTTCAAATTTAGCAGTAAAAACAATACCATCTTTTTCCACTTTGTCATAAGTGACACTAGGTGTTCCCTCAACAATCTTAGTAATTAGTTCCTTATTTTCAGGATCGGTTCAAAAGTGATCAAGAAAATTAGTAATACCAGTATTAACTGCATCACTAACTATTCCCCCTGTCCCAATGTGTTCTTGAACAACATGTGCAGGGATTTTTCCTGGTCTAAAGCCATCAATTTTAATATTCTTAGAAATTTTATTAAATGAAGCATGCATTTGCTCACTTCATTCTTTGCCTTTGAATTCCACCTTGACTAGTACTTCTGTGGGTTCAAACTTGGTTTCGATAATCTTCATATATTAATTATAGTACGAAAAACACAATTATTATAATATAATTAGTAGTAAAAAATAAAATTAAATAATTACTTTAAATTTTTAGCAAGGATACCACCAACTTCAAACATTGTAATTTGTTTTTTTCCGAAAAGTGGTAATAATGCAGCATCAGCATTAATGTTACGTTTATTTTTCTTATCTTGAAGATCATTCTTTTTAAAATAATCTCAAAGTTTCTTAACAGCCTCACCACGTGTAACTGTTGAACTACCAATAATCTTAGCTAATGTGCTAGATGGTGTTAATTTTTGACTTAATGCTGCGTTTGCCATATTGTTGTTACTTGTGTTTTTTACCTTTATGATAATATTATATACCATATTTTGATGTTTGTGAAAAAAATATGCAAATAATTATAGTTAATATGTTAAAAAAATAAGATTTATCAGCAGCGTACAGACATAGTTTTTTTGTTTAAGAACATATTTTATTCACTATAGTAACTATGATTATAACTTCATAAAAGAAATACATAAAAAAATAGAAATAAATTTTAATTTTAATATTTTTACAATTTTTTTTCAAATATATTACACTTTATGGATGTTTTATAAGGAAATAACGTAAATAAAGCAACTAGGTAATGCTTTATATAACAAGTATTGTTATAATTATTGTAATGAGCATATTAAAAATCACAAACCTGGTAAAAACCTATGCTAATGGTCAAACCGGCATCAAGAATTTCAATATTGATATCGCACCTGGTGATATTTATGCACTTGTTGGACATAATGGCGCAGGAAAAACCACTATTATTAAAGCAATCGCTGGAATTCATGATTTTGATACTGGTGAAATTATGATTAATGGTGTATCAATTAGAAAAGACCCCTTAAAATGCAAATCAATGATCGCGTATTTACCTGATGATCCTGAATTATACGAATATTTAACAGGCATCCAGTTTTTGAATTTCATTGCTGATGTATATGGTATTTCTAAGAGTCTTCGCCAAAAAGAAATTAATAATTTAAGCAAAATACTGGGTATGACTACCCACATGGGTAGTATAATTTCTTCTTATTCTCATGGTATGAAGCAAAAATTATCAATTATTGCAGCATTAATACATAGCCCTAAATTATTGATAATGGATGAACCATTTGTTGGGCTAGATCCTACCGCTGCTTTTAATTTGAAAAAAATTATCGCCAAATATGTTAAAGCTGGAAATTCTGTATTTTTTTCTTCACACATATTAGAAGTGGTTGAAAAAATTTGTAATAAAATTACCATTATTAAGAGTGGTAAGGTAGTAGTTTCTGGGCGTATAAAGAATGTTGTTGGTAAGAAGGGGTTAGAGAGTATCTATGTTAAATTATCAAAAGACGAATAAACAAATTAGTTTTTGAAGTTTGCTAAAAAATGAGTTATATTCGATTTATCGACTTAATCTTTTTAGAAAAGCAAATACTAATAAAACATCAAAGACATGGCGATACATAATTTACATTACCATAATATTAGCACTCACTGTTATCCCTACTTGTGCAGCATACTTCTTCCTTGCAAAAATGGGATATGGAGCATTAATCCCCACACTTGTAATCACACTAACTATTTCACTTTGCTTTATACTTTTGTTTATGCGCACCTTTGACTCAATATTTGATAAAAAAATATTTGAGATGAATGCCACATTACCAATTTCACCAATTAGACTTGTACTTGCTAAATCTACCGCTTCGATGTTTTCAGTAATCATACTCATGTTATTAGTAAATGTGGGGCCAATTATTATTTATTCATCCTATCACTTAAGTGCTTATGAAATAGGAACATTAGGGTTAACCGTTGAAAGTTCGTGATCAACAACAGTGATGTTACTTTTATTACCATTTGTATCTTCGTCATTACTTTTTTCGATTTCTTTCTTCTTGTCGCTACTTATAAATTTCCTTGGTTCTTTGACGTACCACCGCAAAACCGTCATTAGTTTATGCAATGGGATTGTCATTGCATTTTTCTTTTGTTGCGTAAATTTATCAATTCAAGCAACAAATATTCCTTTCTTACGAGATTATTATATTTTGTATTCAAAATTCATAAATAACATCTGTTTTAACTGAATATATTTCCTGATTACTACGGCAATTAGCTTAATATTCTTTTTGATTTTCATTTTTACGATTGCTAGAAATTATGATGCACTTGGAAAACGAATTCTTGTAGAAAAGCATAAATATAGTAATAAAATTGTCTACCAAAATAAATTAAGAATTATTCCAGCACTTTTTAAGAACGAATGCAAGCGCTTAATAAATAACCTATTTTGAATATTCAATAGTTGTTTGAGTGGGATAACAACAATAATTTTTGCCTTACTTTTTTTTACCATCCCTGCTTTACGGGTAATTTTTAAAATAGATTTAGCGCCATTTTATATTGTTGGTGCATTAATTATTGTATCATGCCTTGCCACACCGATGTCTAGTATTATATCCATAGAAGGAAAAAGCCGATGAATCATAGGTATATTGCCCGTACGGAAAAGCCAGGTAATTATTGCCAAATACCTCATACATGTTGTGGTGATCGTTATTCCAGTACTCATTGCATCCATCCTGACTGGGATATTTGCTATATCTAAAGATATTGATACTATGGGAGCAATATTTATCATGTCGTACCCAGCACTAATGGCTAGTGCTTTTGGATTATGAGCATTAGGTATAAATCTCAATATTTATAATTTTGAATGGACAAGTATTTCACACATCATCAAGCAGGGTGCTCCCACAATATTAGTATTATGTGGAGCAATTGTTTGTGGTAGTAGTCTGATAATAATAGGAATTTTAACTAATTCTGTTTGGCTGCTATATGGGTTTTCACTTGCCTTATTAATTTCTGTGGTCTTTTTTGCATTTGTCTTATTAAAAAGAGGTAATTTACTTTTTGAATAAATCCAATTTAACCATCAATCTCACCCTTAAACACCTCCTACAAATATTAAATTTCGCATGTTTTATACTTCATAATATATAATATATTTAATTAAGCAGTGACAGGGCTTGCACACTTAATTAAAAAAAGGAAGCTTACCCAAGTGGTTGAAGGGTTCGGTCTTGAAAACCGAGAGGTGACGAAAGTCACGCGGGGGTTCGAATCCCTCAGCTTCCGCCATGTCGCGGAGTAGAGCAGTCTGGTTAGCTCGTCAGGCTCATAACCTGGAGGTCATAGGTTC
>JAITWZ010000028.1 GCA_031284985.1 Mycoplasmataceae bacterium | reverse complement strand
TAATATAATATATACATGGATATTAAAAATTCATCTAAAATTACCAAAATTTTTCAAATGATTTTGCGCGGAGTTATTGGTAGTGATGCAGCAACAGGTTTAATTTATGTTCCTATGATGAATGACTTAACTCCAAATCACGACAAATCTATATTAGAACTAAACACTGATTCTACAAACAATGAATATTTATCAAAATATGTTCCATGAATTGAATGAAATCAAAACATATAGTTTCAAAAAAGAGATCTCTGTTCTTGATCAATATGTGACTTTTGTATTTTCTAGCAAATTTGTTTACAGCCCTTATTGCTTGACTTATATATGAAGGTGTGAAAATTCACTTTTCCATTTTAGTGATTCATATAATGTTGCTTATATTTGCTTTGTTAATGACAATTTTTTTAAACAAAGATGTAAATAGTCTTAATAAAAAAGATGAAGATAGTTTTTTATATTATTTTTTTAAGAAATATGCTTGTCTTTATATCCCAACAGATGCTGGTTACATAGATGGCAAGGGGGCATATATGTGGTTTTTTCTCTTCCAAATATTTTTTGCAATTTTCATTCCCAACATAACTGCGGCATTTGAAATGAGTATTTATTATTCAAATACAATTTATTTTATTTGATATATTACCGTGAATATTTTTATGGTTATATTTATTGTATTAATAATAATTGGGAAAAAGAAAGCAACAAAAATATATAGTACAAATAGAGAAGCAAAACATAAAAAAGTAAAACCACTAAAATAAATAGCTTACACAATGTTGTATATTCCTAATTAAATTAACCATAAGTAACATTTTTTGTAATGACCGCCACTTTTCCAACACAAAATAAATTTTTGCTATATAATAATTATGTTAGCATGAAAACAATTGCGAAAATAAATAATCAAAATAATAATAACCACCTCGGTGTGTGTATTGTTTTGATTAAGTAACATTAGCAAGTTAGAAAAAAAATAAACAAACTCACATCGTTAAAAAATGTGAGTTTTTTGTTTTCATGCTAACAAAACACAATAAACATAAATAACAATGAAAAAAATAATTAAAAAAGTAACAGAATCAAAATTAACAGTATTAGAAACACAAGCAGCAAGCCACTTAATAAAGACTACTTTCGCTCAAGCCTTATCCAAAGAGATCGGGTTGACAAAAGTTTCAGCTCCTTTATTTTTGGACGAAGCTTCAGGGTTGCAAGACAACCTAAACGGAATTGAACCGCCAGTGGCATTCCGTACCGCAACTGGTGAAAAATGCCAGATTGTACACTCATTAGCAAAATGGAAAAGACATGCGATTGCTAAGTATGAAGTTCCAGTTGGCAAGGGTATATATGCAGACATGATGGCTGTACGTACAACCGAAGATCTAGATAGTATCCACTCTTACTATGTTGACCAATGAGATTGAGAAGCTAGCATCAAAAAGAGTGAAAGAAACTTTGAGACATTAAAAAAATATGTCACAAAGATTGTTGGTGCATTAGCAGCTACACAAGAAGTGGTATTGAAAAAATATCCTGAATTACAACGTGTAATTGCTAAAAAACCAATTAAATTCATCACTACTCAAGAATTAGAAGACCGTTGACCAAAATTATCTTCTAAGGAACGTGAGCATGCAATTGCTCGTGAATATAAGGGTACTTTATTCATCAGTCAAATTGGTGGAAAACTTAAATCTGGAAAAATCCATGATGGACGTAGCCCTGACTATGATGATTGAAGCTTAAATGGTGATATCGTGATTTATTATCCACCGTTTGATAGTTCATTAGAACTATCATCAATGGGTATCCGTGTTGATGCCGTGGCCTTAAAATCACAATTAGCAGAACGTAAAGCTCTTGATCGTATGAAATATGACTTTCATAAGAAACTACTCGCTGAAACACTACCATTCACTATTGGTGGTGGCATCGGTCAATCACGTGTTTGCATGGTATTGTTAAACAAAACACATATCGGTGAAGTACAAGCTTCACAGTGATCTGATGAAGTTGTCAGTGACGCTAAAAAACGAAAAATAGCGCTGCTATAATTGACTTAACATTCAAAAATATAATTCAATAAATCGAGTGTTTTTAATAAACACACTCATTAAATTTATTAATTTTATATAATAGAAATAAGTTCATCATGAAAACACGAATAATTGTCATATTTGGTGGGGTGTATAGTTCCTTGGGAAAAGGTATTACTGCCAGTTCAATTGCTCGTATCCTAAAAGCTTGCAACAGTAGCGTAGCGTGCATGAAGTTAGAACCATACATTAATGTCAATCCTGGCATGATGTCACCTTTTCAACATGGAGAGGTGTATGTAACTTATGACCGTGGCGAAACTGATCTGGACTTAGGAAATTACGAACGTTTTACAAATCAAAAAATTAGTTATGATGCTCTAGTAACATCAGGAATGATTTATGATGACATTATCAAAAAAGAGCGTAGTGGAAAGTTCAACGGGACTACTGTCCAAGTTGTTCCCCACGTCACAAAAGCTTTCAAAGATCGTATCTATGAATATATCAAAAAAAATCATAATCCTGATTTTTTAATTATTGAAGTAGGTGGAACAGTTGGTGATTTAGAATCATTAGCAATCATTGAGGCTTTGTGTGAACTACGTCTAGAAATTGGTCTAAATAACTTTTTACCAATCCTATGTGCACCCATTATCCATTTATCTAGTACAACTAGTGAATTTAAAACTAAACCCTGCCAACACGCTGTGCGTGAGCTAAGTAAATTTGGTATTCAACCAGCAATGCTGGTACTACGTATAGAATCTGATTTAACCAAAGACTTATTAAGCAAAATGAGTCTCAATTGTCATATTCCTACACATCACGTGTTCAAGTCACAGACTTTATCTTCGACTTATCTTGTTCCAAACAACCTATTTAAGCAAAACATCCACAAAGCCATATACGCATATTTTAACATCGAAAAAACATTCCCTAAAGATTTAGGGCAATGAGAAAAATTTACCAAACAAATTGTTGAAGCAAAAAAAGATGTAACAATTGCCATTGTTGGTAAATATATGGATCTACATGATTCATATGCCAGTGTTGTTGAAGCACTAAAATTGGCTGGTTGATCAGTGGGACACAACATTACCATTAAATGAATAAGCACTGACAAAATTAGTGCTAAGAACATTCAAACACTATTAACTGGTGTGCATGGTATTTTAGTGCCTGGTGGTTTTGGAAATCGGGGCACTGATGAGATTATGATGGCTATCCGTTATGCAAGAAATTTTAAAGTACCATACTTAGGTATTTGTTATGGTATGCAATTAGCAACAATTGACTTTGCCCGTGAAATATTAAAATGAGATGATGCTAACACCACTGAAATTGATCCAAAAACAAAACACCCTGTCTTTGATTATATTGATGGGCGTATGCGTCTAGGAGAAGAAATATGTGTAATTGATGATAAGAACACATTAGCTTATAAAGTATATCGTGCCAATAAAGTTCCCCAAAGACATCGTCACCGTTGAGAATTCAACAATAAATATCTTGACATCTTCAAAAAACATGGGTATATAATCTCTGCCCACTCCAATGACAAAGAAAAAACTGCTGAAATGAGTGAATTAGTTGGTCACCCATTTTTCTTTGGTGTACAATTTCACCCAGAATTTAGTTCTGTGCCAGGAAAAAATGATGGAGCATTCGTGGCATTTATTAACGCAGCGATTAAGTTCAACTCTAAAGAATAGTTATGGGTTTACGTAAGATACTCCATACACGCGAAGAAAAAACAAAAATTAATAAAATTGTTAGTAAATTAAATAAACATGTGTCTGTTGATAACTATAATCGTGATAATAACGGTGAAATCATTGTTCCTGTTGCATGTGAAAAAGTCAGCGATCTTTATCAAAACATATCAATCAATGGTGTTCGTCTATTAAACACTGATGTTTATAACATCTTATTACAAAACATCGAAGGGATGGCGATTAGTGATGATATTGTCATTTATGTTGATAGTAAGGATGCTCCTACCAATCAAGAGAAAGAAACCTATGCACTTGCTCATAAACATGGATATTTAATGAATGCTATACGTTACACGAATAAGAAGATAAAATTAACCAAAAACTCATGAAGAGTATTATTCCTATTTATAATTGCTTTTATTATTATTGGTGGTCTAGAGTATGTTAAACTTAAATTTGAGGATAGTTTTTTTGCACCATCAATTGGTTGAAAAACAGTATCATTAATTTTTGAAGAAATTATGTTTGTAGTTTTATGGGTGCTTGGTTGAACATATTGTGATATTTTATTTTTTGATCAAAGAAATGTCAACCGTGATATTGCTTTAAGATACCAGATATACAAAGCAAAAATAATTTTCAAGAAAGATAAAAAAATGACAGAAATAAAACCATTTGCTGAGGTTAATAAAATGTTACATACAAAAGAAGCTGAAGTTGCAAGTAAGGTATTTTCTAAAGAGGAAAAACATGATGCTAAAGAAGC
>JAITWZ010000055.1 GCA_031284985.1 Mycoplasmataceae bacterium | reverse complement strand
ATTTCAGCATGCTCTTTTTCATTAGCTGATGATTCATCAAATACTTTTGATAATCAAACAAAACCGTCTTTTTTAGCTTGTGATGAATAATAACGATATTTCATTGACGCTTGAGATTCTCCAGCGAAAGCAGTTTGCAAGTTCTTATAAGTTTGCGATGTACTGAATTTAACTTTTTCTGACATGTTACCTATTATTAGTTATACACTTATATTATACAACATTATAAAAATAAATATTGATATATGAAATTATAGCACATATTTGAAACCACACCTAATCATCTACCACACACATTAAATTTTTGTAAGTATATTGCCCCAAGTCAGATATGATATCGCGCGTTTTGTTATTGTATTATGCATTCTGTAAGAATTCTGTTTAATCCAGCGATTTCGGAATCAACATCTGCGTGATATAGGTTTGCGATTTTTTTAACCATATCTAATATTTTAACACACTTGTGCTCCATATTTTTAAAATTTAAAACTTGATAAATGCTTGGGGCGTGTGCATATTTGTCGCGTCTGCGTTTTATTTTTCACAGACAAATTTTATCAACATTTTGAAGAATTTTGCTATTTTTTACTGTTTGGCAAAAATTAAAATGTGATTCATTTGAGTGTACAGCGTCTGGATCTTTTTTCTCGATAATTGAACTAATACATGAATAAGAAGATATACAAAAACTAAGAACGCAGGTACCCCTTCTTATATTCTTTGTGTCTTCTTCGGAAAATTGTGATACTGTACATCCATTCGTATGCATAAAGTTTTTGTTTTCAATGAGCGTATTAATGTTTTGAATTGTTTGATTTCTTTTATCGGGTTCATGCTCAGTGATTCGCATGGTACATTCAACACCTTCGGCCTCTTCAAAGTCTCATTCCTCCTTACATGTTATGTGGTTAACACATAATTGAGCACAAAAATCACTCTCATTTGTGCAACTTATATCACTCCGATACATAATAGAACCGCCACCCTCAGCCTTACAAACTACAATAATACCTTTAATTGCAATGATATTTTTGCCATCTTCATCTTTTTCAACCCTAAGTTTTTTTGCATAAATTTTTGTTCTACATGTCTCTTTATTGTCGAGAGATGCCAAATATTTGTGTTTATCAAGATTATCAACGTGATTGCGCATTTTTAAATTTAAATTCATAATTATTTTTCCTTTCGAATTTCTATGCTGATTACTATGTTACAAGTACTTCTCCAAATACCTATTCATCACCCAGAAATCAATCCAGGTATCAGCATAACTTAATTATATTCCGAATTTAAAAAATATGTAAATTATTTTGAAATTTTTATGTAAAAATGTGACATGTGAAATATACTAATCTACCTAAAATATGTAGTATGATAGCGCAAACTTTTATGATTCTTCCTAAACTATTTTCTTATGATTAATCTTCATACCCCATTAGTATTGTTTCTATAGGATAAGTCTCTATATGATTATGTTAATATTACTAATCTCATTTTTTTCCATAGTTGTTTTTAATTTTTTTAACTCTATTACTTACGTAATTTTTTTCGGGTTTTAAGCGTTCCATATGTAAATAACGTCCTGTGTCTTGGTATGTGGATTTTATATGAAAATATGGGTCTTTCCAGTTATCATCTGTGATTCGCTTAAACTCTTCGTAAGAGATATTAATTGGTTTTTTTAGAATTACATCAGTGTGATCATGTTTAACCCTTGGTTTTCTAATTGCGATTTCAGAAGCTTCTTTGGCGTTGCTTGCTTTAATCGCTAGATGTAATTCATAATATCTATCTCTTCCAACATGACCGCCTTTACATATTACAAGTCATAAATCTCTACGAATTGCTTCAGTAGGTTCAACCTTATCTAAAACTTTATCGATAATTCCTTCATCATATAACTTTCTATATTCCGCGCCTTCTTCCATTTCAATAATCTCACCTCGTTTATGATCGTTATGTTGTCTGTTGAATTTTATTTTCAAGTTAATTTGTGTAGAGTTTTAACCACATGTGTATATTATAATGTAAAGTTAAAATAGTTTTAGATTATATTTCGAAAAATAATTCACATTTAGAGTTTAAAATCATGAATTTCTATGTCATAACATCACTTACTTATATCATTTTATATAATAATAATATGAGTAATTTATACCACGAGTGGTTAAAAAGTGACAAGATAACAGAAATTGAAAAAAGTGAATTGAGAAAATTGTCACCAGAACAGCAAGAAGCATATTTCAAAACTGAAAATTTGCAATTTGGTACTGCTGGTATTAGGGCTGTTATGGGTCTTGGAACAAAGCGTCTTAATCGTTTTACATATGGACAGATATTTCATGCATTTGCAACTTACATCAAAAACAGCTTTAAGTTTGGGCAATCCATTACTGTAATTATTGGACATGATAATCGTTTGGATGGTGATAATTTTAGTTTATTAGGTGCTAAAATTTTAAATCATTATGGTATTCGTGTTTTGTTATTTAAGAAAAATACCCTGATTCCCACACCAATTATTTCATATGCCATTCGTGAATTAGGTTGTAATGCTGGAATTAACATCACTGCCTCACACAACCCAAAAGAGTTCAATGGAATTAAGTTGTACACTGCTAGTGGTGGTCAAATCACAACTCAGGATGTGCCAATTAGTAAACTTTTTTGTCCTCCACATGAAATCATTAATGTTGGTTTGAATTATGAATTAACTAACACTGAATATTTAAATGATGAAATTATCCGTCGTTATTTCCATGACGCAAGAAATGTAGAAATCGATCATACTGCTATTCATCGTAGTGACAAAAAAATCCCTTTTGTTATTTGTACTAACCAAGGTGCAGCTAGTAAACTATTACCTAAGTATATTAAGTTTTTAGGATATAAAAAATGTAAGATTGTTCGCGATCAAGCAATTATTGACCCATATTTCTCAAATACCGAGTGTGCCAATCCAGAAAGTGAAGAATCATTTAAGAAGTCATATATATTAGCAGATAAAATTGGAGCAACTTTTTGTATTGGTGTCGATCCTGATGCTGATCGTATGGCTATTAGTGTCAAGAAAGATGGCAAGTGAAATTTATTAAGCGGAAATGAAACTGGTACCATCTTTGTATATTACACATTAATGAATCGTAAGATTGCTTTTAATAAACCCTATATTGTTGCTTCATCTGTAACCACAAATGTTATTGACCACATTGCTAAAAAATTTAATGCTGATGTTATTCGTACAGGAACTGGTTTTAAGTGAATGGGTGATGTCGTAACACGTTATCAAACTGGTCATAGCTTAGTAGCTGCTTTTGAAGAATCAATTGGTGCTTTATTATCACCAATTAACCGTGATAAAGATTCATTTACTGCCACTACTTTGATTTTAGAGATTATTACCAAGTATAAACAAAAAGGTATGGATTTAATTGATTTGTTACAAAAAGAAATATATCCTCAATATGGTTATAACTATGCACGAACCGTTTCGTATACATTTGATATTTTAGATTTCTTACCATTTCTAGAAGGTAAGATGAATTTATTTAGAAAATATAAATCAAACACAATCGGCAAATGACACATATATTCAAACAAATGAAATGAAGTGGGCGAATGCATTGAATGAGATTTAGGAAATGATAATTGAGTCAAGTTTAGAAAATCTGGTACAGAACCAAAGTTTAAAGCATATTTCTGTATTTATGGTACAAGTAATTTTGATGCTAAAAAACAATTCGATGATTTAAAAATTCTTATTGATCAAATTGTTAATAACAAACCTGCTACTCCAACACTTGTTCCACCAACTAATCCAACTCCAGCCCCAACTAAATAAACATGACTTTTAATAAAAAACTTTATATCGCCTCTGACCATGCTGGTTATGATATGAAGTTAAAAATCATTGCATATTTACAAAAAAACAATATTAATGTCACTGATTTAGGCACAAAGGATACAACAAGTGTTGATTATCCAACATATGCTTTTAGTTTAGGAGAAAAAGTTGCATCATCTAGTAAAAATTTTGGTATCTTAGTTTGTGGGACAGGATATGGGATGTGTATTGCTGTTAATAAAGTTAAACATATTCGTGCTGTGTCTTTGGATACACCAAAATTCGCTTCATTAGCCGTTACTCACAATAATATTAATGTGGTATGCTTGTCTGGTAGATTTGTTTCTTTAGCAAAAAATATTCGAATCTTAAAACAATTATTTAAGAGTTCTTTTTCTAATCAAGAACGACATATTGGTAGAATTAATATGATTGCTAATTACGAAAAGTAATAAGCGGTTTATCAGTTTATATAATTAAGGTATGAAGGTAGCCTCGAGCAAGTACAAGTACAAATTTAAACCGCAAGAGCATTTCCAAACAATTGCTGAACACATAGATTTAAAAACTGTTATTAAAACTGTTTTTTGAGGTCTACTAGTGGTAGCAATGATTTTATTTTTAGTTTTGTTTATGCATGACCGTTCTGCAGGACTTGATCGTACGTATGATGCGCCTTTCATTGTCACTGAGGAAGGTGAACAGGCATTTACATATTACACTGTTGGTCAAATAAGGAGTGCTATTCGAACTGGTGAAATTTATTCAGTGGAATGACTAACAAAAGCATATTCACAGATGAATAATTGGGCTTCTTTCCCAGTTATTGATTTTTCATTAATGTTATGACACAAAAATTTAATGATACCATCTTTAACACCATATGAGGTTTGATCAATCAGGTGAACTAATATTTCTAAGGCTTATACTTACATGTTCATTACTGCTGTTTTTGCAGCTGCTGCTCTATGCTTATTAATATACATAAACTTTTATAAATATCATGAGAATAAGCGCGCGAAAAAATATGGTCTATCAGTTAAATATTCTACAACTAAAATTAGCTTTAATTCATATAGTATTAAAACTATTACTGATTTTGTAATTAGTTTTGCGACAGTTTTTGCCTTTTTCAACTTTGTTTCAACATTAATTATTATTGGATATTGATTTATATTGTTTTTAATCCTATTTATATATAAATGAATTGACCATCGTTATAAAATTAAACAGGTACAACAAATACATTTATTGAGTTCTGGTATTAGAGGACTGATTCCAGAAGCTAAAACAATGTGATATTTAATCGGTATTATGATTTTCCAAAACACTTATACTATTTTGCAACACTTCTTTATAAATATTTATGGAGTGAACCTGGATATTGTAATTAGTACTATTTTACCAATTGGTACCTTGACAGTAATATTAGTGATTTTCATCAGACAATTATTTGATTCTAGGTTGGGTTGAATGACAAAGTATATGAAAACTATTAATGATCAGACTAATGACTTTAGAATTTATATTGTTCATAGTGGCAAAACATCAATGGAAGATTATGATTTTATTAGAAACATCCCCTTATTTATTAAAAAAGAATTGTCAAACGAAGTCATTACAACCACTGAAGCATATGCTATGCTACAAGAAATTAGCGAAATGTGTTATAAAATCAAGACCGAATTTGCTGGTAAGAAAAAACTACGTAACTATTTATTGTATGTACTTTTTTATATTATTCGCTTCAGAGATGAAATGGATGAATTCTACTACAATTTAAATCGAGTTATTATCCACACTAAGAGATATAATGACCGACTTAATGAGGCAACAGCGCGTGCTGAAATTGAACAAGCAGTAATTTAGTGCGGTATAACTCCCTTAATCGATATAATTGGTTTGCTATATATAATTGGATAAATCTGCACATAATAAACAATTAAACTACTATTTTATATATAATAGAATTATGGGAAACAAGATTGCTATTGTCGTTGATTCAAGTTCTGGCATATATAATGGTACATACCCTGATGTTTTTACCATTCCATTAATCATTCAAGAAATCACTAATGGACGCAACTTTACATATAAGGACCAAATTGATATTACACCAGAAGAAATATCCAAGAAATTGTTGGCTGGTTCTAATATTAAGACCGCCAGTTCAATTCCTGGTGATATTATGGAGTTTTTGAATAAAATATGTGATAAATATGAGCAAGTTTTTGTCTTTCCGTGTCCAACAACTGTTTCTGGAGCATACAATGTTTGGAAAATGGTTATTGAAATGAATGATTATAAGAATGTCAAATTGTTTAAAAACCCTATGCTAGCAGCACCAGCTGAGTGAATTGTGCGTGATCTAATTGAAGCTAGAAACAAAAATATCTTAAATGAGCAATTTGTTAATAAATATCTTGAACAACATGATAATAGATTTCAAGTTGATATTCTTGTGCCTGACGCTAAATACGTTCATCGTGGTGGTCGAGTTAAGGGCCTTACAGCGTTAATTGTTGCCATATTGGGTATCTCAGTAGTATTTACACAAACAGACAAAGCAGCAAAGAAATTTGGACAAACTTTTACACTTAAAAAAGGAATTAAGATGGTAGCATGTGATGTTTTCAAAGAAATGATTGCCCAGAGTCCATTGCATAGAATTAAAAGAGTTGGTTTATTTACTAACAAAGCCTGTGATCCTAAGTTTGATAGTGAAAAATATTTAACCCTAGTTAAAAATTACTTCAAGAACTTTAAGTATGAAATTTTCCAGTTAACACCCGTTATATATGGTCAAATTGGTCCTAATTATGTTGGTGTTGCAATGGAAGTTGAATAAACAACCATTTTTATTTAAAAGATAAGCACCTAAATTCGTTAAATAACTTTATTACTACCATACATCTAGAATACTAAGGAAATTTTTATATCGTGGCTCAATGACTAGCATCAAGATATAAAAATTACTTAGCTTTATTTACACAACCAAATACATTAAATTTCTCAATACATTTAGCTTTAATTGCAGCACAACCAGGCTTTAGCAATTTACGTGGGTCAAATACTTTATTAGCACTTTTCTTTAAATCATTTTTATTTTGTTTAGTGTATACAGCTGTGGCATTAGCGAAAGCAATTTGACATTCAGTATTAACGTTAACCTTGCAAACACCTAGAGAAATCGCTTTTTTTACTTGTATATCAGGGATACCAGTTCCACCATGTAAAACTAAAGGCATTTTTACAGTTTGACTAATTTTAGTTAATACGTCAAAGTTAAGTCCTTTTCATCCCTTAGGATATACACCGTGAATATTACCAATACCAGCCGCTAGACAATCAATACCAGTTTTTGCTAATTTAGCACATTGAGCAACATCAGCTACTTCACCCATACTTGCTTTACCATCTTCTTCACCACCAATTCCACCAACTTCACCTTCTACTGACGCATTTTTCTTTTTTGCTAGAGCAACAATCATTTTTGTTTTGCTGATATTTTCGTCAATTGGTGAAGAAGAACCATCATACATTACTGAACTAAATCCTGCTTCCAAACATTCAACCGCAGCATTATAAGATCCGTGGTCTAAGTGTAAACAGACAGGAACAGAAATTTTTTGATAATCCATACTATTAAGAACCATAGCAACGATATTTTTAAATCCATTCATGTATTTACCAGCACCTTCACTAACTCCTAAGATAATTGGTGTCTTTGCTTCTTGAGCAGCTTCTAATACAGCTTTAATTCATTCAAGGTTATTAATGTTAATGTGCGCTACAGCATAATGACCTTTATATGCATCTTGCATAAGTTTTTTGATACTAACTAATTTGGCCATATATTTATATTATATTATAAATATAAGTTTGATGTAAAATATTTTATATATTTCCATAATATATAATAACTTATATAACATGAATCCATATCTTTTTATAATAGTAAGTGTATGTTTCGTGGTTGGTACATCTTGTCAACTTTGAGTATATTTTAAGAATAGTGTTTTTATTTTTAGTAAGCAACATACAGATATTGTATCTAAATGATTTCCAAATTATCATAAATATATTTCACAAGAAATTATTTTAACCCAGATCAATAATTCATCAAAAGCAAATAAATTACTATTTTTTGCAATAATGTGAGGTGTAATTGTTCCAGAAATCTTGCTAATTGTTTTCTCTCTTTTTATAAGTGATGATAGTTATACGCTCGTTTCATTAATCGTATCCCACACTATTTGTACGCTCATCATTATAGTTTTTCCATTCATATATTTTAAGTTTAAAAAAGCATTAACTACTGCATACATTAAATATGTTACAGGCACATTTCAAAAGCAAACACAGATGCAACCGACTGATAAAATTAAAGAAATTGATATTAAAAGAAATAATCATGGCATTCCAGGGTTTATACAGATTGCACAGACAATAAAAAATTTTAACGTAATGACAGATGTAAACAAGCGAGTTGTTTTATTTTATAGAATTTTATATTCTGTTTCTATTTCACTAAATATGCTTGAACAAAGAACAAAAGAATATACAGTTGTTTTTAATGGCACTACTATGTCTATACGCGAATTACCAAAAAAATTAGTAGCACATATTTTACCATAGAATATTTAGATAATACATCAATTTTTCAATGAGTTATTATTGCAAGTATTATAATATAAGTGTATGGGAAAAAATGTAGCTAAAACTTCAATAAACACAATTAGAATGTTGGGGATTGAAGCAATTACCAATGCTAAATCAGGACATGGTGGTATTGTATTGGGAGCTGCACCAATTATGTATGCTTTATTTCATGACCATATTAATATTGATTTAGAGAATTTAAGTTATTTTAATCGCGACCGTTTTATTTTATCATCTGGACATGGTAGTGCTTTGTTATATGCAACAATGTTAGTTTTTGGTTATCCTTCAATTACTATTAATGATTTAAAACAATTCCGTCAATTGCATTCAAAAACTCCTGGACATCCTGAGAATTATAAATTAGAGGGTGTAGAAATTTGTACAGGACCACTTGGACAAGGTTGTGGAATGAGTGTGGGATTTGCAATCGCTGAATCACATTTAGCTGGTATTTATAACAAATACAGTCCTGTGATTGACCACTACACATATGTAATGTTAGGCGACGGAGATTTAGAAGAAGGAATCGCGCAAGAAGCAATGGCAGTTGCTGGTAAGAATAAGTTATCAAAATTGATTTGATTATATGATTCAAACAATATTCAATTAGATGGTAAAGTTAGCGATTCAAATAGTTGAAATATCAAAGCTTTGTGCCAGGCATATAGCTGAAATTACATATATGTTGCTAATTCTGATTATGAACAAATCTCTAAAGCAATTGCTGCAGCTAAAACATCTACCGCACCAACATTAATTGAAGTTAAAACAATTATTGGAGATGGATGAAAATTAACTGAAGGTACAAACAAATCGCATGGTCTAACACTAGATGCTAATGGCGTTATCGAGCTTAAAAAATCATTGGATTACAAATATGATGATTTTAGTATCCCTGAAGAAGTTAAACAAGACTTCAAAGTTGTAAGTATTCGATCCAAACAAGCTGTTAAAAAATATAATGATGCTGTTGCAAAATTAAGTAAATCAGATAAGACATTATATACATCATTTGATAGTGTTGCAAAACAAAACTTTGCTTTTGAATTATCTTGGTTTGAACAAATTCCTTTTGTTCCTAAAGAAGCAACTCGTACATTGTTTGGACAAGTGTTTGACATATTTTTTAAACACCACCCTACTTTTATGGCTATCAATCCTGATATTTCATCTTCTACAAAAATTAAAAGTGGTTCAATCTATGGCGATACAAATCAAATTGGCCAAACAGTTAATGTTGGTGTACGTGAATTTATTGCAGCAGACATTGTTAATGGTTTAACTGCACATGGTGGAATCCGAGCAGCTAGTTCAACTTTCTTATCATTTAGCGACTACAACAAGCAAGCTATTCGTCTTGGTGCTATTAGTAATTTACCTATTCTTAATGTTTTTAGTCATGATACAATTACTGTGGGAGAAGATGGTCCAACACACCAACCAATTGAACAAATTCCTAGTCTTCGTTTAATTCCCAACCATTATTTGTTTCGTCCTTGCAACACTGAGGAATGTATTGCAACTTTAAAATTCTTAAATTCTAAAAATAAACCAACAACTGCTATTACTTCACGTAGTGCTTTCACACAAATTAAGTCAAAAGTTGCTGATGCTTTAATGGGTGGATATGTTGTTCAAGATGACAAGAACTATGATTTAACAATCATTGCTACAGGAAGCGAAATTGAAACTGCAATTAATGTTATTAGTGAGTTAAAAAAAGTTAATAAAAATGCCCGATTAGTTTCTATGCCATGTGTGAGATTATTTAAAGAACAAAGCAGTGCATATCAACAAAAAGTGTTAGGAAATAAACCAATTGTTAGTATTGAGTTTGCCGCTACTGCCCCATGATATGAATTAGTTGACTTGGCAATTGGAATTGATACTTTCGGCGCATCTGGTAAACCTAATGATTTAATTAGCGAATTTAAATTACAACCTAAGGATATTGTTAAAAAAATATTAACATTACTAAAAAAATAACATGAAATTTTTAGAACCGTCGCTTTTAGCATTTGATAAAGAAAAAATTGAAGATCAACTAAATGACGTCAAGAATGCTGGCGCCAAGTATATCCATTATGATGTTATGGACGGTAAATTTGTTCCTAATAAAGCATTAGGTACTGAATATATTAAATTAATTAACAAATTAGATATGAAGGTTTGTGTTCATGTGATGGTGTACAAAGTATTAAAGTACTTTAAAGAATTTAGTAAATTTAAAATATATAGCTTTTCATTTCACCCTGAAGCTTGTAAAAACATTAAGCAAGCATTAAAAATTATGCAGATTATTAAGAATGCAGGTATTTTGGCTGGTATTGTAATTAATCCTGACACAAGTTGTATCGCATATGAAGAATTGATTAAGGCGGCTGATATGGTTACAGTGATGGGAGTTTTTCCAGGCAAGTGTGGCCAAAAATTTATCCCAAATTCAATTGAAAATTTAAAATTTGTTAAGAATATTAAAGATACTTATAATAAAAAAATCATCATTACTTTAGATGGTGGAGTACGTGAAAGCATTATTAAAGATACTAAGAAATATGTTGATCACTTTGTTTCTGGTTCTTTTTTAACAAGCGCTAAAAACAAACAGGCAATTTTTGATTTAGTGAAATAGATACTAAATAGATAATGAATAAAACAGCTATTGGTTAATTTAGTATACTAAGCTTTTACAAAGTTATTTAGATGCAGAAAAGAGCCATTAAAGTTTATTTTCTTGTCTTAGGGCACTTTCTCTTTTT
>JAITWZ010000051.1 GCA_031284985.1 Mycoplasmataceae bacterium | reverse complement strand
GGTTAATAGAAAAAAAGATTAACGACTTGGAGTTATAATGCGTGTTAGTGCGCCTTCTAGTTACGAAACTCACAACCCCTATTATTGATGAAACCATTGACTTGATAGCCAATCCTTTTGTTCTTCACATCACCTCACAAAAACCGAAATAAGTATATTATCCAAATACTTTGACACTAGTTCAAAACCAAGTATTCATTATAACAAAGTCTTGTGAATCTTACATGAACACAACATACTACAAGAAACCTATGAAAAATTTAAAGATCCTAAATACCAACAAATTCCATTTCGTGATAAATTTTTTGCTCGAATTAATAAACACTCACTTGCTACAGAAAAAAGCAGAATGGATGATCTTCTTTCATGATTTATGGGCGAACATGTTGAGGCTGCTTATGCGATTATAAATTTCTTAGAATCAAGAGAAGGGAATTCAATATCTACTTTTTGAAAACTAAAAAGAATTACAAGAACTGAGATAAATGAATACGAAAAACTAATTAGTTCTGGTCCGGATGTTTATTGAGCGTTAGTTTTTGCCCGTATGTGTTGTTTGGGGTTCGGTCCGATCTCATTCTTTATCTTTTTTTCAATCTTCTTAGCTGGAAATATATGAATAAATATTTGATTTATTATATCTGTTATTTTTGAAGCAATTTCCGTAGTGTTGTGCGTGTGTTTTGAATGGCTTAGTTATAGTGGCAGAAGGGCTATGAAGAAGGCAAATAAACCACGTTTATCTTTACTTCATACAAGGCCGTACCTCATTTATGACGAAATAAATAAAAAAAAGACTTCTACAATTTACATGGATGACAATAATTTTAAGTGTGCATTCTTTGAAGTATTAACAAAAGAAAAAAATGAATTGAAAAGAATTCTTGAAAAATATAAAGAGAAAGGCATGGCCTATAGTGATGACGAAGGTATGTATTTACCAATTGAAAAGTAATTCTATAGCTAAATTCTAGATAAACTCTCTATAATGCTATTACTCCATAACTATATACAATTTATCTAAAGTACTTTTGGATTAATGCCGTTTTATAAGTAATTATAGGTAGGAAAGTAACAAATTTTGCTCTATTTTTCGTAAGTGTGTTATAATATATGTATATGTTAATAGATAACACACATCTAAGTACAAAAGATCACAAAGAAAATCATAAACACATTTTCCATTCTCATACAATTCACAATGTTTTATTTTTAAGTGCATTCTTAATGGTTGCAGGTGTATTAATTATGACTGTTTTTGTTAACATGGTTGGTATAAAGGGTGGAGCTGGTGCTTTATTTTCACATGTTTCTGAATATATTAAAGCAGAAGGCGCTACTGTTATGTCTCCTATTTGATTAATTTATGATGTTGGTTTCATTTCATTAATGTTTGGAATCGTTTTATTACTTGGTATATCTCTTATTATTCTTATCAAATTTACAGTTATTTCAATAGCTCACACATCTCACATTATTAAGACATATCAAGATAAAAAAGGTAGTAAATCTGCAGCTCCTAAGAAAACTGTTAAAAAATCTTCTAAGTAGTTCATTGTATAATATTGTTAAATACAAGTTATAGTAATGAAGACTTTATTAGTAAAAACAAATAATAAGAACTATCGAATTATTATTCGTCAAGGTCTTATTAAAGAAAGTAAAAAATATATTTCTCATAAATTTCCAGATTTTTATGAATCAAAAGTTTTTATTATCACTGACACAACAGTTGATAAATTCGGCTATGCAAATGAAATTGCGAAAATCTTTAATAAGGATAAATGCATGAAGATTGCCTTACCAGCTGGCGAGGCAAATAAATCATTTGAGGTATATAACATGATTACAAATAAAATTTTATTAGCTGGGATTGGTCGTAATGACATCATCATCGCTGTTGGTGGTGGTGTTATTGGCGATCTTAGTGGTTTTGTTGCTTCAACACTATTACGTGGTGTGAGATTTATTCAGATACCAACTTCACTTTTATCACAAGTTGATAGTTCAGTTGGAGGAAAAACTGCTATTAATTCACCAGTTGGTAAAAATTTAATTGGTACATTTTATCAACCAGATTTAGTGTTAATTGATCCATCAACATTAAAAACACTTGATAAGAGAAATTTATTAGCAGGCTATGGTGAAATATTCAAAATGGGGTTAACGCTGGATAAGAATTTGTACCAATATTGTCTTCACAACGGAACTCGCGTACTTGCAAAAGACTTTAATGTAATTGAACATTTGATTTATGAATCATGTAAAGCTAAAACTAAAATAGTTTCAAAGGATGAATTTGACATCAAAGGGGTCAGAGCTATTTTAAACTTTGGACATACATTTGCACACGTATATGAGAAAATGATGAATTATGATTCCCGTCTCATTTTACATGGTGAAGCTGTGTCACTAGGAATCATTCAAGCTACACTTCTGTCACAAGAACTTGGTTATATTGATGCTAATGTATTTCGTCAAGTAGTGGAACATTTAAAAGATATGGGTGCTTACTCTTTCAAACAACTTAAACAAACTAGAGAATTTAAACAAATTAAAAATGTTAAAGATTATATATTTGATAATTTTAAAAAAGACAAGAAGGCTACAAATGGTCAATATAATTTTGTTGCTGTTAAAAAAATCGGTAAAGCTATTTTTGTTAAAAACATTGATGCTGCTGTACTTACGCGTGTAATTCAGGAGGTTGATGCTAAATAGTTATGGGCAAATGACATAAAAAATCATGACAAAAAGTTAAGATTATTGAACAAATACCGCAATATTCTGACCATGATGCACTAAAAGTAGTTCAAGAAACATTAGAACAAAAGAAAGGCTTAACAACTGTTAAATGTATTGAAAATTTAAAACTTGATATCATTGCAGCTAGTAAAGGACAGGCATTTTTAATCACTGGTGGTAATTGTGCAGAAGAGTTAGATTTCAATAAGACTAATATTACTAAGACACTTAATTGTATTAATAAAATTGGCAAGATCATTAGTCATGCTAAACCAAAATTAAAAATTGTTCAACTTGGGCGTATGTGTGGTCAATTTGCTAAACCCCGATCTTCTTCCACTGAGACAATTAACGGAGTAACCCTACCTAGTTTCAAAGGTGAAATTATTAATAAATCTGGCTTTACAAAAGAAGAACGTGAACCTAAACCACAACTAATGCTTGAAGCATATGATGTTTGTGTACAAACAAAAAAAGTAATTGATAAGTATCACAGTAAGTTCTATATTGCTCATGAAGCACTATTGTTGCAATACGAAGAAGCATTGGTAAGGAAATGTAATGGTGGATATTATTTAGCCTCAACTGATTTACCATGAGTTGGTGCTAGAACTGTTAACCCTAGTGGAGCTCATGCTGAATTTTTAAGCGGAATTATTAATCCTGTAGGTATTAAAATTTGAGATGAATTTTCTACAAAAGATTTTGTTAAATTAGTTAAGACAATAAATCCAAAAAATGTTGCGGGTAAAATTGTTTTAATTATTAGGGCTGGTGCACACAAGGTAAATGATACTATGTTAAAGTTTATAAAAGCTGTTAAAGATAACAAATTACAAGTTGTTTGAACAATCGACCCAATGCATGCTAATGTTAAAAAAATTGATGGAGGAATAAAGACCAGATTTTATGAAGATATTTTAAAAGAGACAATTGACTTCATTAATGTTTGTTACAAAAATCAAATCGTTCCAGCTGGGATTCATCTAGAATTAACTGGTCTTTCTGTGACTGAATGTATTGGTTTAAATGTCAACAAAAATAATATTAATTCTAAATATACAACATTGTGTGATCCACGTTTGAATGGTTTACAAGCTGTTGCTTTAGCTAAAGAAATTGCCAAAGTTATTTAGTTATCGTGGTGGTATGGGTGATTAATGCTAACCATGTGGCTACGGTAAATTTGCTCTGTTAAAATTAATCTTACTAATTCATATGGATATATTAACTTACCAAGTGATCATATAAAATTAGCACGGTTAATAATTTCCTCATTAACACCATATGGACCACCAATTATAAAAGTAATATTCTTATTATCAATAATCTTTTTGCTAAGTGTGCTATTGTCGATTTCTTTACCAATTTCATCCAATAGGATTACAAAGTCCTTGTCTGGTATTTTATTAGCAATGTTTTTTGTTTCATCAATTATATTACTGACGTTAATAAAAACTCAAGTAATCTTAAAATGTCCACGTAGCTTCTTACAGTAGTCTTCAATGTATTTATCATATGTTGTTTTCTTTCCAACTGCAATAATTGTTATCATTTTAATGCTCCTTAAATTATGGTTCTAAAATGTTGATGGGGGTAATTTTCTTTGTTTCATTATTTTTATCATCAAGTTCAACTACTACTGCATTAAACTGATATTTACCTTTAGCAGGTGAAAGAATGAAGCGTTCAGCTCGTCCATTATACATATCAAGAATAGTGTCTGGGTCTGCACCAATAACTCCATTAGTTGCACCAGTCATACCAGCATCTGTGATGAAAGCTGTGCCATTTACAATTATGGCATCATTAGTTTGCACATGCGTATGTGTACCAAGTATGGCATTAACTTGGCCAACAAATGTTAAAAAAAAGGCTTTTTTCTCAGCTGTAGCTTCAGCATGAAAATCAACTATATGGTAATCAGTAGGTTCACAATGCTCTAAGAATTCAGTAAATTTAATGAAAGGACTATCTGTTTCAATCTTGTGCATAGTGATTGATTTACCAATAAGGTTAGTAATCCTAATACTTTTATCACCAACTTTAACAATTCTACTCCCTACTCCCCAACTACTGTAAATGGAATTTTTGTTAACATTCATGGGTCTAACAGTATTTTTATTATCAAGGATGAATTTAATATCTTCATTATTTCATGTGTGGTTACCAAAGGTAAAAAAATCAATCCCATATTTTACTAGTTCTTTGTAGTGGAGCAAACTTAAACCACGCCCATGAGTAGTGTTCTCAGCATTAGCAATTATAAAATCTATTTTATGTTTTTGTTTCAACCCGATAAGTTCCTTCTTAATCGCTAATCTACCTTGTGAACCAAAGATATCACCTATAAATAAAATACGCATACTTAATTATAAGAATTAGTCGTACAACCTATTTTTGATTTTCTTTTTATAGGCAGTATAGTTAAAAGCAATTTGCACAATTAATATTGTTAAAACCCCAATAATGATGCTTCAACCAATGTCACTTAAATAGTGTGCTCCACTGATTAACCTTCCAATACAGTTGATGGTTGGGATAGCAATAATCAATGTTTTAAGGATGGTGATTTGTTTGTTTCGCTTATTTGTTTTAGGGATAAAAAATCATAATAAAAAGATATTCATGTTAATGAGTACGTGCCCTGAAGGGAATGATTGGTTGAATTCAGCCGGCACTATATTATCATGACTATATGCTGAATCTTTATACCAAACCGAAAAGTAATTATGCATGTCTTGTGTATGTAGGAAGATGATTGCTCGAAATCTTTCACGTGTGATGCTCATTTTCATAATCCCCACAAATGCTAAAAGGACAATACTCACAATGATCATTTTTATGGCTTCTTTTTTCCGGTCACAAAAAACACTCTGATATTTTTTAAGTAATTTTAATGTGAAAATGACTGTTCCATAAGCTAATCCAAACGAAATTAAATAAATAATTATTTGTAGTCAGACATTTAATTGCATGCTACCAACAACATTATTTATTGTCGGGTTAAATATGTAATTGTAAATCGATTCAAATAGAAATGTTTTAAAAGTAATTGTATAAATACCTACTGCAATCCATATTCAAAAACTTTTTATAAACTGTCTTTGTTTATTGAAAGCATTCTCATCTCTTTCAATAAATAAAATCAAAAAGCTAGAACTGAAAATGAATATACTAAATAGTATACCAAATATTTCGACAATCATGCTAATTGGTTCATAAACAAGGTAATGTCCAAATGCCATGCTATCAATAATTGGTTTGGCAATGCCCATAGATATTTGTCAATCGAAAAAACTACCAAATAACACACAAGCTATTCCTATAACTAATATGACTATGATAAAAGTTAAATGACTTTTTTTAAACATCTTAGTTAATTATAAGAAATAGCAACAGGTTTAAATACAACTACGGTATTACCCTGGAAATGTCGGTGTTGTCTTTGTTATTAAAAGTCATATTTTCCTATAAGCAAATGATGAGAATTTATACTATAGTAAATATTTTTATACCTATTGTATTTTTTTGATTATGATTTCCAGGAGTTTAAACAGCTTAGTTATATAATATAACTATAAAGATAAAAACAAAATGAAATTAAATAGTATTTTAAAATTAAGTAGCTTAGCCATGGTATCATTAGGACTAGTTTCAACAGTTGCTTTAACAAGTACAAGTTGTAGTGGTGGTCTTAATTCAATACAATTAATTGGTGAAATTAAAACAGATGGACAAGTTGATGTAAAAGCGAATACTCAAATTGGTGATCTTCTTACTTTAACAGCATATGACACATCGACAGTAACAGAGGTTGTAGATGCAGAAAGTGCGACAGCTTATTCATTAGCAGCAGAAACTGCTACAATTAAAGTTATTCATCTACCATCAATGACTGATCCAGCTGACAACAAACAATTATTTGAAGTAACTACAAAAGATGTTGCAGCTAAATCTTATGAATTTAAAGGTTTTTATATAACTGGAAACTCTAAAGACACTTCTAATACTAAAAAATATCATATGATTACTATTAAATTTACAGTTGTTGCTTAATTGCTTCAAATTGGATAGTATTTGGAAACATTTTGGTAATTATTAAATTAAAAATTTATTTATTGTTGAAAAAATAGTGTAATCTTGATAATTCCATATACACTATAGTAAGAACGCTATATTATTAATGTAAATAATCTACACAACCCACCATATAAATGTATAATATACTTATAAAGATAAATAGAAAATGAAATTAAACAGTATTTTAAAATTAAGTAGCTTAGCCATTGTATCATTAGGACTAGTTTCAACAGTTGCTTTAACGACTACAAGCTGTGGTGAAAAAACTGATGGTGAGAGATCTTATAATTCTGTTGATGAATATTTGCGGTCACATGCTCTTAATAACTTTGCAAAAACAAATTCACAATTTTTACGTGATGCTACTTCTAACCCTTACGATTTTAGTAATTTAGCACCATCTGCTACACCTATTGTTGATTTTATTGCTAACAATCTAACAAATCAACTAGTATTTAATTCTGTAATTTTCACAGCCACATATTCTGCACGACAATCTGATTCTCTAGTAAAAATTACAGAAAATAAAATAACTGACAAACTTGTTGATGTTAATGTTTCATACGAGGATTTTGAAGATAGCAGTATACTTATTCGTACACATGTTGTTTATAAATTAACATCAGCTGGTGTTGTTGGTCATTTTCTTGATTTGGTAACTAATGAGGAACATGATATTGTATTTGCTGTAACTGACAAGAAGTTATCGACTAAAGATGATGACAATAAACCACTTCTTAGCACCCCTGTTAGAGGATATACTGTGGCTGGCAACTATGAAGATCCACTTTTTTCTGGTTTGAGTTATGATGATGCTAGTTTTAAAACTGTAGCTGTTGCAGATGGTGTTAACTATTACGATATGACATTTCCTATTTCAATGTATGATTGAAAAGATGTAAAATTTCCTGTTCAAGTATAATATAAAATTAAATAGTATTTTAAAATTAAGCAGTTTAAGTCTAGTATCATTAGGGCTAGTATCTACAGTTGCTTTAACTACTACAAGCTGCGGTGAAAGTCCAACAGTAATTGAATTAACTGGTGAAATTAAAATAGGAGTTATAGCAAATATAGTAGAGCCTAAAGTTAAAATTGATAATCTTATCGCAATGATCGCCCCCAATTTTCCTATTAAAACTGTCGTTAATAGTCAAGAAACTTGAATGTCCCTTATTTCTGAAGTAAAAACTACTAACCCCGCTATTGTTGCTTATTTTGGAATTGGCGACGAGTTAGATTATCTTGTTGATGTAAAAGATACTGTTGATGCAGGTAAATATGAATTAAAAGGTTATTATGCAACTGGTGATCGTTCTAACCAAGATTCTATAAAGTTTCACTCTGTTGTTGT
>JAITWZ010000036.1 GCA_031284985.1 Mycoplasmataceae bacterium | reverse complement strand
TGAACATGTTACTATTTCTAATTGAATTTCACAAGGTGACAATGAACGAAGTATTGATATTACTTGAAATAATACTTTTGCTTTAGTGAATAACGGTTATGAATTTACTATAGTAGGAATTTCTGGCGCTAATTTTGCTGATCTTCTTGTAAATGTTCCTGTCACTGGACAAGCTTCAATTGAGGCTACAGCAAGTGGTTATATTCAAGTTTCTAATGAAAGTGTTGCAGCTACGATTGTTGTAACTGGTCGTGATGAAGCTAATCTTACTAATTTAGCAGTACCAACTACACCTGCATATTTAACATTTGGCACATGATATTCTATTAGCTCAACTCAATCTAGCATTAATGTATATTGAAAGCTTGCAATCACAGCTGAAAATTATCTTGTAAATGGAATCGATATTACGATTGCTGGTGATGCTGAAGCTAATTTTGGTAGCGTGTCTGTAAACATTAATGTTCACGACAAGCCTACTGTTATAGCAACTGTGGGCGAACAACACGTACAAGTTGGTACTTCTATTTCCACTACAATTACCGTTACTACTACAGATGGTGCTGATTTATCTCAGTTAGTAGTTCCAACTGCAACAGGTTTGGTTTTTGGTAGTTGAACATCGCTAAATAGCACCACTAGTTCTATTACAGTGACGGCTGCATCTGGAGCCACTGCTGGTTCGGTTAGTGTTGCAATCGCGGCTACTAATACTGCATATTTTGCATCGATAACAGCTACAATCGTGATTGATGAATCTGATACAGAAACTGGCTTGATGTCTGCTTCTTTTCATGGTGATTTGGACCCTCTCTCTGATGATGAACTTAATCCTAGATATCTTGGTTACATGCAATATTATTATTCTGAATTTGGTGAAATAATTGTTAGTACAGCAAATATAACTTTAACATCTGAAACTCTTAAATACTCCGCTGTATCTGGTTCAAGCATTCCAAGTTTTTTAAGTATTAGTGAACCTATTATAAATGATGTTAATTCTGCAACTTTTGAGATTGAACTTGATATTGAACAAAATATTATTGCAGGCACTTATGTTATTGAAATTTATGATGAGAACGCTCTAGAAAATAAAGTTCAAGTTTCAATACCTGTTAAAGATAAACCTAGATTTGAGGTATCACAAATGGGTGATACCTTTACCAGTTCACCCCCTAATATTATGTTCGCACTTATTCGTGTTACTTCCCTAGATGGTGGATACCTTAACACTCTTTCTATTGATACTGGCGCTTCAGGAGTAACTGTTGATAATGGAACAGTATATGGCGAGACAAAGGTATTTATGCTCATAGTTAATAAAATTGGCGCTGCTGCGAATTTGGGTCAACAAATTAATGTGGTATTTACATCTCCATGAAATAATACTGAATATCCTCCTTTTGTTGTTTCCTTTCCAATCACGTTACCAACGCTTGACCAATTTAAATAATCAATTTTAGTATTAGCATAATAAGAATTGGTTGCAATTTGATGCACCTTATCCTACTTAATAAATTAATTTATTAATTCTTAAATAATGTTTGTAATTCGTCGGAATTTGTGAATCTATAGTTAATTAACTTTTTTTTGCATCTGGATAAGTAGGTGGTTAAAAATTAGTAATTTACTTGTGTGCAATTTTAATTGATCATACATCTTTGAAATTTCAATATTTTTTTTAAACAAGTTAATAATTTTTAATATCAGTCCGATTTGATGGAATTCAAGCTTTTTGAACTGGTCACATGTCTTTTTAATTTTGAATAAGTCATTTCCAAAATTTAAAATGTCCATAGCTAAGTTATAACACTCCTTAAAATTTCCGTCTTCAAGATCACTGATTGCTTCTTGAATGTTCCAATATATTTTGGTAATAGTACTGCCCTCTTGTTCAGTTAATTTATAGTCGGTACATAATTGTGCAACTTGTGCATAGTCTGAATGAATTATTATCTGCTGACAACGGCTTGTGATCGTACTGATTACTTTATTAATGTTCTGAGTGGTAAGTATTGCATAAGTGCCTGGTAGTGGCTCTTCTAGTGATTTTAGAATGCTATTGATAGCTTCTTTAGTAGAGTTTTCAATACCTTTGATAATATAGAATTTTAAACCAATTGCTTCACTAGCTTGATAACTGAATTTTTCAAGTATGGCACTAACTTGCTCTTTTTTTAATGTTTCTTTATAACAGTTGATACTTATTAAGTCATAGTATGTGTTATTATCAATTTTCTTTAAATACACTTCATCACCATTGTGTGCAGTAATTATTTGCTTAATGTACTGGTTAATATATGTGTCAGGTAGAGACATATGCCCTTCAATCAATAAAATGGCATGGGAAAGGTGTTTAATATCCATAATATTTTTTTATTGTGGCTTCAATTAGCCCAAAAACCTCTTTGTAAACAACTTCAAGATCCCTAGAAGCATCAATAACAGCTGTGTTCTTAAATTCAGGTTTTTTACTAATTTGTGCATAACCATCATAAATTTTTTCCTTTAGTTCAGTTTGTTCATGGTCTCAATGGTTGTTTAAAAGGCGATTTTTCATCATTCGGTCATAAGCTTGGTCTGGCTTGATCATTAAAAGCACGGTAAGATGCGGTAAAACCCCGTGGATGGCGAATTTATTGATTTCCCATACATTATCAATGCCCAGCCCCCTTGCAATGCCCTGATACACGAGTGACGAATGCACATAACGGTCACATAATATGACATTATTAGCCTTTAAATTAGGAATAATGAAGTCTTTTACGTGTTGTGAACGACTAGCAGCAAATAATAAGGTTTCAGCATATGCATCAATCTGATACTCATCTTTTTCAATCAAAATGTGCCTAATATCTTCAGCTATCTTATTATTAGTGCCACCAGGTTCTCTAGTATAAACACATGTTAATTTAGGGTATTGTGAAAAAAGCTGTTTTTCAATCATTTTCAGTAATGTTGATTTACCAGCACCATCTGGCCCCTCAAAGACGATAAATAAACCATTAGCCATAGAATTATTATATAAATTTGTAAAAACTATTATATTATATATAATACAAAAATATTTTTTATTTTTTCAAATTTTATGTGTATAATCCAATTGTCATGGGAAGAATACGACTAACGACATACATAACTTTAGCCACTTGTGTGGTGGCTGGAATAGCCACAAAACTTATAGTGGATTCAACAATAAAATATGATATTGTTGCATTTAATACTAATGGTATTGGTGACACAAACAACTTCAATGTTGGACAGACTCTATCATTATCACTTAAACATGGTAAAAATGTTGTTGACTCTAAATTAGTAAGATTTGAGCTTGATACTACTAATGCTACTAAATACCAATTAGAAGTGTCTGAAAATAACATCTTATATAAGTCAGTTTCTTCAAAGGATCGAGCAATTGGTGTTAAAGCTTATGTTAATAATGAGTTATGTGCTAGTGAAATTATCACAATGAACCAGTTTGTTGATGATGAAACATTCCAATATGGTAACTTTATTCCAACTGAGAGCTTGATTGTTAATGATGAAGGAACATTGTTAGGTTATGACCAATCATTAGATGTGTCAGAGTATGATAGCTTGTTAATCCCTAATTATGTTAAGACAATTGGTGAAGAAGCATTTATGGTTTCTAATTCAGCACTTAAACCCACTCCATCAACATTACCTGATAATATCCAATTACTTACTTGTGAGAATGATGCAGTTGTTGAAAAAATAAAAGATAAAGCCTTTTTCAATGCTCCATTTGATACTATTAAAATTTCATCAAGTAAGGATGTAACACTTGGTAATTGAAGTTTTGGTGGTCTTGATAGTATATCTAGCGTGGAATTTAATACTAATATAGATTTAGACCCAGCTGCTGAATGTGGAGCTTTTTCAAATGCTAGCCGAAACATCAAGGGTGGCAACAAATTTGACTTATATTTAAAAGACAATGTTAAGAAAGTTGGTGAGGATCTATTCTTAGCTTCTGAAGTTGCAAATTTATATTTATCTTCTAAATTTGAATTAAAGCTGGAGAAACAGTCATTTGGTCAATGCTACTCATTAGCATATATTGAAGTTGATTTACAGTTTGTTCCAATTGTTGTTAATTTCTTTGATGCGACTCAAGATGTCTATATTAAAAATGTTTCCAATACAGCACTTGTTAATGACAATGAAATATTGAGTGCCTTTATATATGGCGGTGTTACAAAAGCAACCTTAATGTAATAATTAAGCAGCAGGTTTAGCAGCAGGTTTAGTTTTTATAGGAGCTAATTTCTTTTGACGTTTTAAAGTTTTTAATGTACGTGCTGTAACTCGAACTGTACGTTTACCACGTCCATCTTTAATTGTCGCTTTTTGTAAATTTAACTCTCAACGACGTGGTGAATGATTCATGGCAAAAGAACGGGTATTTCCACGCATTGCTTTTTTATTTGTTAATTGATCAACTCTACTCATATATTATTATTATATAATATATGCTAAACATAGTGTGAAAAGTCACGTGTTTCACACCTTAAATTCACTGTTTGCGGTTTGTTTAATAGGAATTTTAAATAATTATAGCAATAGATTTCACAAGTTTCAGTGGTTGGATACATGGTATGTTTAATAAATTACATACATCTGGAATTTGGAATGTTTGGATAGATTTGGGTCCATGCTTAATACTTGAATCGATATTGCTAGTTT
>JAITWZ010000038.1 GCA_031284985.1 Mycoplasmataceae bacterium | reverse complement strand
TTGCCACCACACACAAATGTTAAATGCTTAGTGCTGTTTTGTTTCCAACCTCACACGGTTCGCCACATAAGTTGTGATGACACTATTATTATATAATTTAATTATTTAAAGTGTGGTTTTGTGCTAGAATTGTGAATTTAAGATTTTATATATTGCTGGCATAAATATTTGTGTCGACAATTTTCGCAATCCTTCGTTATTCGTTTAAAACAGTTTGATCTTATATCAGAAACAGCATTTTCGATGTTTTTAAATACTTTCTTTGATGTATTACTATCAACTGGTTTTATTGCTGGCTTTAAATTATTATCAACGCTTCTAATTTCAATAAAGTCTGGCTTGTGTCCTGTTAGAAGTTCATACCCAACCGCATAGATGTCTAATTGACCAGTTTTTATTTCTTCAGCCGGTATTCTCTTTGATGTTTTAAAATCAATTATAAAAATTTCTTTGCTGATGCTATCTGTTCGCACTAAATCAATTTTCCCATTAACGATAATATTACCACCTAAATTAATTTCGATTGGTTTTTCACTGTATTGGTATTCTTTGAGTTCGTTGAAATTTTTTGCATAAAATTCTTGTACTACGCTTTTAATTTTGTCAGCACTATGTTTTTGAACAGCACCTCTTGCATACGGAAGATGTGTATTATTTTCAATTATTTTATCCAATTCTATATTATTTAATACAGTGCCATCTTGATATTGTTTAATCACGTCATTAATACAAGAATGGATTGATGCTCCATATCCTCAAGTATCTGAAAATTCTGAAGCAAAACCATAAAGAAACGAAAGTTTAAATTTGTATGGACAATTGAAATAATCTTGTAAAACAGAAAAATTTAGAATTATTGGGGTATTGCTTAATTTAGTTTTTACTATATTGTGAATCTCATAATTTGTAAGGTTATCGGGAGTAACCAACTTACTTTTTAAGCATTCATCCAAAAACATCGAGTGTTTCTTAGTTGAGGTTGTTAAAATTAAATGTTTCATCGAACGTGTAATTGCAACGTAAAATAATTTTCTTTCATCCTCAATATCAACTATATATCTTTGAGAATTTTCAATTTTTTCTTCATCAATATAATTAAATAGCAGCACATCTGTCATTAATCTAGTATTAGGAAACCTACCTTCATTAAGATCTAAGATAAATACTATTGGAAATTCTAAGCCCTTAGATGCGTGAACAGTCATGACATTAACACTATTGTTTTGGTTACATGTATTTTCATTCATACCATCTGAATACCCTGTTTTTGCATCATGTTCTAGAAACCATGAAAAATTCTTAATTTTGGACTCAGGTAGTGAGTTATAATTAATCATTTCAAAATCAGAAATTAATGTTGAAAACTTCCCTAATGCATACATTTTTATCTCATGGTCAGCATTCCCTATTTCTTCACTTATACCAAGATTCATTATTAATTCATGATAGAAAACCTGCATATTGAATACTTTTAGTGTTGATAGTGATAACATTGTGTTAGAAATTAATTTTAATGCGTCTTCTAAATTTTTTTTAGTGGCATTATTATTAATGGTCTTTAATAGTTGAATAAAATTATCTTTATTAATATTTTGGCATATTAATTGTTGAAAAATCTCACTTAGTGCCATTATCTCTTCGTATTCAAAAAGATTATTAAAACCTTTTACATTAAAAGGAATATTAAATTTTTTTAGATAATTTGAAATTTTACTTATACTTCCGTTTGTTCTTGATAAAATCGATATATCAGAAAAATTATATCCAGTCTTCTTGAAAAATAAAATCTTTTTGCATATGAAATCATATTCTTCTTCCTCATTTCCTGGAGTATAGTATGAAATATCATTCTGTTCAAATTTTGGATTATGGTTACCAATTTTTACGTTTTTTGCAATTCGCTGGACGTTGTGTTTAATTAATGTGTTTGATAATGAAACAATTTTATCTGTAGATCTAAAGTTATAATCTAATATGAATTCATATTTCTCAGAAACGTTATATTTCTTTGTAAAATTTCTAATGATCGATGAATCACTTCCTCGAAACTGGTAAATTGTCTGGTCATCATCCCCTACTGCACATATTTTAACTCCTAAATTATGAAATTCTTCGATGATTTTTTCCTGAATTGGGTTGATATCTTGATATTCATCAACAAAAAGGTATTTTATCGTGTTTTTGATATTTGTTTTGAAAGCTTGGTTCGTCATTATTTCTTGTACACATGTTCGAAGCACGAGTGCAAAATCAAAAAATTTATTCTTATTAAATAAATTATTATATTCATTTAATGCATCGATTCATTCTTGATCAACTTTTTCAATACTTAAAAAATTTTCATTTAAATTACCAATTACATTTGTGTAATTTCTAACAGTGATATCTTGTTTAATTCGTTCCTTTAGTGGAGCAATTAAAATTTTATGGTGCTTCGAGATGAAAATCCGCTGTTTAATTTCATCAAGAACAGAGTATCTGGAGTACTTTACAATATTTTCGTGCAGAAGCTTTAAGCAATACGCATGTACTGTACCAACATACATATTTGCCAACCCATTAAAATTCTCACCAAGTTCTTCACGAGCATACAAGTAGACACGATTTTTAAGTTCTTTGGCTGCTTTTTCAGTAAATGTAAATGATACAATAGCTTCTGGACTAACATTACTATTCTTTAAAAGATATACAATCCTTTTAGCCATCACAGTTGTTTTTCCAGAACCAGCACATGCTAAAATAAACATGTTGTTTGATAATGGTGCTTCGATAGCTCTTTTTTGTTCGTCAGTTAAATACATGTATCTATATATTATTCATATGTTTATTATATAAAAGAAACATTATTAATTTATTGTACAAGACAAACAATAATATTTATCTTATTGATTTTATATTATAACAAAAATTATTTTTTACTAGATTTAGCAGCAGGTTTAGCTTTAGCAACTGGTTTCTTAGCAGCTTTTGGAGCAGCAGGTTTTGATGCCTTCGCTGGTTTGGCAGCAGCTTCAACTGAAGTTCGTGATTTTAAATCATCAGATAATTTACCAGTTGATTTTTTTCCACTAACAGCACTAGAAGCTAATTTTAAAGTATATTCAGAAGCTTTTTTAGGACTAGGTGTAATGATAGTTAAGAAAATGATAATTCCAGTAGCTATAATACTAGCAGCAGCAAGCGCTAAAGCAATATAAGTGTTTGTTGAAATATTTGCACTCACTCCTCCAACAACTATACCTAAGTTAAAGAATTTTTCAAATCCACTCATGCCCGTAAAGTTTTTTGTATCAACGCCAGATGTTACGATTAGAGCGATTAAGATGTAAACTGCAGAAACTGCAATAACACCTGCAGAAATAATGATTGTTAATTTACGGTTAATACCAGCAAGAATCTTGTTAGTTTTGCTTACACGTTCCTTATTGCTAATGAATGCCATATCTATATTATAACACACCCTTTAAAAAAAGTGTTAAATTATTCAAATAAATTTTAAATAATAGGGTTTTATACCCAATTAATCTAATATACCTGTAAGTTATAATATACTTAGTGCCAAGTAATAAAAAATTTAAAATTAAACAAACTGCAACCACAATTTCGTGCAATACTAAAAGTGGGTTGAAAAATCAAATCAAATCTCATCAAAGGGATGTACGGTCAATGATGAAATGATTTAGTGAGCAAATAGAACAACGTGGTTTAATTCATGATTGGACAAAGGATAAGTTTTTTAATACCATGTGAGAAGGTTTTGAAGAACATCGAAAAATTAAAGATGGTGCAAAGTGAAAGAAATGATGTAAATTACATATAAAGAAAGAACGTCACCATTTCACTGAGGATGATACTTATCTTGAACAACAAACAGATTTGGTTGATTTAATTGAATGGGTTTGTGACACATGTTGTGCTGGAATGGCTCGTAATGGTACATACACATATCGAAAAATTTCTAGTAAAACTTTACAATTAATTGTGAAGAACACAGTCGATAAAATTCTTAAAGAAGTTGAAATTATTAAGAAAGATCGTTAGTTTATATAAGTGCTACAACAATAACTAAAGTAACAGCACTAACTGCCAGAAGCCCTAATAAAATAAAGTAAATTTTTTTATTGATTGAGTTTTTGATTACAGCTGTTTTATCATCTAATTCAGTAATTTTTTCAACATAGTTTTTCTTAAAATCGGTTGTTTCGCTCTTTTCTAATTTTTCTAACTTTTTTTGAGTGATAACTGCAAATTCATTAAGGTTTTCTTGTAGAACAACAATTTTTTTGTTTAAGTCCTTACAAATTTTATACCCCTCTTGATTTTCCAATCATTCTTTTGAAACATTACCATTACCATCAATGATACTTTCTTGGACAACATTATTGATATTAATAATTTGTTCATTAAGTTTTTTAAGTTCTTCTTCATTAATAATATCAATTGTTTTGATAATATTTTCTTGGTGACTATTGTTTTTATGGTTTATGGAAACAAATGTGGGCACAATATGTTCAATTTTAATATTTTTCAAAATACCTGGATTAATCTTATCAATCTGTTTTTTATAGCTATTTAACTGACTAATCTCTTCATCAAGTTTATTTATTGCACTATAAGATTGAGCAATTTCCTCACGGTGTTCTTTTCATCTTTCAACACGACTCATTATCCTACACCCTCTTCAATATCAACTTCTCCATCAATGTCTCGAATCATTTTCGAAAGGATTACACAAGTGCTATCGAATTTTCTAATTGCTAAAATGAATTTCGGGAGCTCATGATAAAAACATGAAGTGATTAGACGGTTATGAGCAGTGTTGTTATTACTGTAAACAATACTATTAGATACTGCGTGAGGGAAGTTAACGTTTTGTAAGTAAGTTAAAATTTGTTCAAAATGATCACTATATACTACCACTTCTGCTAATTTATCTTTAGGGTAGAATATATCAATTAACGTTCCTGATATAACTACTGTAATGGCTGATGCTACTAGATTAGCTGATAAGAGTGTGTTAAGTGAAAAATAATGCTTAAAATCAACAATGATTGGCGAGATAAAAGAACCCATGAAAACTCCTAACATCATAAAACTTCCGTTAATTAACATATAAATTTTTCCAACTGGTTTACCCTTGGAACGGCTCATATACACAGTATAGAAATCACTTCCGGCACTACTACCACCAATAATATATAAAATAGCATAAAATACAGAAATGATAATCGCATAAGCAATTGCATATAACAATAATGAAAAACTACGGACTAAATTTTCATTACGTACTGAACTGATGATACTTTGGGCATAGTCTGGATAAAGTTGTAATAGTTGTTGTTGTGTATATAGTTGAGATCAGTCATATTTTCCACCAGCATATGATGGAAAATATTGTGGATCAAAGTAGATACATTTAGCACCAATGTTTTGTAAATTAGGGTCAATTGTATTTGTGACGCCAAAAATATTGATTTGGACATTAGTCATTTCAAATAATGTACCAAACAAGAAACCTAATACCTGTGTAGTTAAAATATACACAAATGAAATGATGGCAAATTCTTTACCAATTTTTTTATATGCGAACCAACCCAGAAATACATTCATTAACAAATATAAAAACCAATAGATTACGTTGAAAACAACAATGTTTCCATCATGACTACTTGGAATATTTATTTCTAAAATAGTGTATATCATTCGCGCAAATCCCTGGAAAAAAGCTGAAGTTCCACCAGTATATAGTCCAGTGCTTTGGACAAAGATAACTGAAATAAGCGCCGTAATTAAACCAATAGTTGCAGCACAGATGACCTTAATTTTTAAACTAGTGATTTTATAAAAGAAATTAAATCTTAATAATGATGATTTAATTTTCTTTCGTTTAATTGGATATTTACCAAATTTCTCAACATCTGGATTGTCAATAATATGAGGATCGACATCAACTGGTGAAATGCCGCTTTTTGCATCTGCTAAAATCGCAGCTGTGATGGGTGATTTAGTTTCTGCATCAGTAGTTATAGGGATACTAGTTTTTTCGGTATTACTATCACTGCTCATGGACACTTTTATTATATAATATGGAATACATCTATAGTGAGAGTAAGAAAAAGATTTAAAACTTTCATGTTAAAAAAATTAATTTTTTTATCATACTATAGTAAATTTCTAAAAAATATTTGTAAAAAATTAGCACTCTTTTGTATAGATTGCTAATTTTAGTAGTATAATATAATTGTAAAACAAAAAATACAGAACAAATATGGCAAAAAATATAATAATCGGAATTGACTTAGGAACAACAAACTCTTGTGTTTCTATTATGGAAGGTGACAAACCTAAGGTATTAGAAACACCAGAAGGTAAAAGAACTATTCCTTCAGTTGTTGCTTTTAAAAATGATGAATTCATCGTTGGTGACAATGCAAAACGTCAAATGATTACTAACAAGGATACAATTGTCTCTATTAAACGTAAGATGGGTACTAATGAAAAAGTTGAATTAGCTGGTAAACAATACACTCCTGAAGAAATTTCTGCTAAAATCTTAGCATATATTAAAAAATATGCTGAACAAAAGGTTGGACACAGTGTTAGCAAAGCTGTTATTACTGTTCCAGCATATTTCAACGACACACAACGTCAAGCTACTAAAAATGCTGGTAAGATTGCTGGTTTAGATGTTGAACGTATTATTAACGAACCAACAGCTGCAGCCCTTGCTTATGGTTTAGACAAATTAACTAAAGAACAAAAGATTCTTGTTTATGACCTTGGTGGTGGAACATTCGATGTTTCCATTCTTGACATGTCAGGTGGAACTTTTGAAGTATTAGCAACATCAGGAGACAACCGTTTAGGTGGAGATGACTGGGATCAAAAAGTTATTGATTGATTAGTAAAAGAAGTAAAAGATGAATCAGGTATTGATCTATCAAAAGATAAAATGGCAATGCAACGTCTAAAAGAAGCTTCTGAAAAAGCAAAAATTGATTTATCTGGTCAATTAGAAACTGAAATACTATTACCATACATTTCAATGTCTGAAAATGGTCCACTAAATGTAATGCGTAAATTAACTCGAGCTAAATTTGAACAATTAACTCAAGACTTACTTAACAGAACTGAAAAACCAGTTAAAGATGCTTTACAAGAATCAAAATTAAGTTGAAGTGATATTCACCAAATTTTAATGGTTGGTGGTTCAACTCGTATGCCACAAGTATATGAATTAGTTAAAAAAATTACTGGTAAAGAACCTAACCGTACACTTAACCCAGATGAAGTTGTAGCAATGGGTGCTGCTATTCAAGGTGGAGTATTAACTGGAGATGTTAACGATATCTTATTGTTGGATGTTACTCCATTAACTCTTTCAATTGAAACATTAGGTGGAGTTGCTACGCCATTAATTAAACGTAATACAACTATCCCTGTTTCTAAATCGCAAACTTTTTCCACAGCTGTTGATAATCAACCAGCTGTTGATGTACATGTATGTCAAGGTGAACGTTCATTAGTTAAAGATAACAAATCACTAGGTACATTCCAGTTAAGTGGTATTGATCCAGCACCACGTGGTGTTCCACAAATCGAAATTACTTTTAACATTGATGCAAATGGTATTATGAATGTTAAAGCTAAAGATTTAAAATCTCAAAAAGAAGCTGAAATTACAATTAAAGGTTCTTCATCTTTAAGTGAAGAAGAAATTAACCGCATGGTTAAAGAAGCTGAAGCTAATAAAGAAGCTGATGAAAAAAATAAACAAAAAGTTGAAATTAAATATCGTGCTGAATCATTAATTTCAACAATGGAAAAATCACTTAATGATGAAAAATCAAAAGATACACCTGCTGAACAAAAAGAAACTGTTAAAAAACAACTTGAAGAATTTAAAACATTATTGAAGGATGAAAAATTCGATGAGTTAAAAGAGCGACTAGATGCTTTTGATGCAATGGCTAACCAATTTGCTCAACAAGCTGGTGCTGCTAATGCTCAAGATCCTAATGCTGCTGAACCAAAAAAAGATGACGATGATAAAAAAGACAAGAAGAAATAATAATGTCTAGTAACAAACGTGATTACTACGAGGTTCTAGGCATTAGTAAATCTGCCACACAAGATGATATAAAAAAAGCATTCCGTAAATTGGCAATGCAATATCACCCAGATCGTAATAAAGCAGCTGATGCTGAAGCTAAATTTAAAGAAATTAACGAGGCATACGAAGTTCTAAGTGATGACCAAAAACGTCAAGCATACGATCAATATGGTCATGCTGGTGTTGATGGTCAAAGTGGTGGTTTTGGTGGTGGAGCTGGTGGAGCTGGCTTTGAAGATATCTTTAGTCAATTTTTCCGTGGAGAAGGTGGACCAAGAGGACAGAATGTACATTTTTCTTTTAATGGTGAGGAAGAAGAATCACCATTTGGTGATATCTTTAGTCAATTCTTTGGTGGTGGTAGAGGTGATGTTCGAAAATCAAAAGATGGTGTTGAACGTAATGTTGAAGTAGTTTTGAACATTTCCTTTCTTGAACATATCAAAGGTTGTATAAAAAATATTAAATATAAATATTTTAAATCTTGTCCACATTGTCATGGTACTGGTGGGCAAACACCAGGTGATGTAGTTACTTGTACAACATGTAATGGTAATGGTGTAGTTATTGAGGAACGTCGTACACCATTTGGTACAGTCCGTCAACGTGTTTCATGCCCACATTGTCGAGGTACTGGAAAAATCATTAGAAACAGATGTAATGTTTGTCGTGGTGCTGGAAAAATTGAAGAGGTACAGTCTTTAGAAGTTAGTATCCCTGGTGGAATTGAAGAAAGTCCATTGGTTGTAAAAAATCATGGTAATGAAGTCAATGGCAGTAGGGGTGATCTATATGTACATTTACGAATTAGTAAAAGTAATTTATTTATGCGCGAAGGCAATGACATTTACACTAAAGCATATATTGATCCATTAGTAGCAATTGCTGGTGGACCAATTCAAGTCCCCACCCCGTACGGGTTGCGTGGTGTAGTTATTAAACCACAAACTGCCAATGGTGAGAAAATCACTGTCCCGGACACTGGTATCAATAATGAAGGGAATAAAAAATGGTTTAACACAGGAAAAAAAGGTAATTTAATTGTCCAAATTCTCTATGCTAAACCGAATAGATATAATAATATTGAGTTGGAAAGAATTAAGGAATTAGCAAAAAAGAATAACGAAGAAGTAGAAGAATATATCAGAAAAGCCGAAAAGGAGATTAATCATGGATAAAAAACACGAACAAAAAGAAGAACAAATTAAACAAGAACAAAAACAAGAACAAAAAGAAGAACAAGTTAAGCAAGAGCAAAAAAAACACGTTGAAAGTGAGAAAGTTGAACATAATGAAGGCAAGAAATTGCACGATTTATTAAAGCAAGTTAATGAATTATTAACTTCTAATGAAAAACATGTTACACGTATCAAGCATTTAGAAGAACAAATTAATGAATTTAATCATTCATTTGCTAGTAAAATTGAACAAAAAGCTAAACAAGCTAATCAAATAGTTAGTGAAAAAATCACTGAACTTACCACTAAACACAATCATGAGATTCAAGAAGCAAAAAAATACCAGTTAAGTAAAATTGGTGGACAATTGGCTGATGTCATTGATCAATTTAGTACAGTTGTTAATTTTCCAACAACTGATGAAAAAATTAAAAATTATAAGATTGGCTTCCAAATGTATTTACAAATGTTTCATAATATCTTAAATGAAATGGGTATTAGTAAGATTGAAATTAAAGTTGGTGATCATTTTGATGAAAAGTGCATGTCAGTAGTGGATACAGTAGTTGATGAGTCAAAAACTGAAAATACCATCGCTGTTGTCATTTCTCATCCTTATAAAATGGGTGATAGAGTTATTAAGATCGCTAGTGTTAAAGTCTTTAAAAAACATTAGTTTCACATATATAAATTTTCTAAATAATTAAGTGAAAACCAATCTATTTATTGTTTTTTAATTAGCTGAAAATCTTTTGGATAGATTTTATATAATATAGGTAGCAATAGCATATCATGGGTGAAATTAAATCAATCAAAATAAAACAAAAAAAATCATCCATTGTTCTATATGGTATTTTATCGTTACTCGCTGGTGGAGTTTTGATTCTAGTTGCAATTATCATTAAAAAAGAAATGATGCCTTTTTTTATCCTATTAGCACTTGGTAGTTTATTAGTGATTTTTGGAATTTCTTCATTCTTCATGCAACATTTTTTTAAAACAACCACAGCTACAACACACATGTTACACCGTATGCACGAACTTAGCCAAAATAAGAGTCTTACTGAAGCTGAAATTGATGAACAAATATCTTTAAGTGAAATTATGGAGAAGAAAACTAAAAAGAAACAAGTTCATCAACAAAAATACGATTAATAGTATTACAATAATTAATATTTAAAAGAATAGCAATATTATGCTAATGTAACTTTTTCTGGTTCGATTGGTTGAGATAATGTTAATGTTCTTTTGCTACGGTAAGGAATAGTAGGGATGATACCATCTTCATAGTTATCCAATTTCTCTTGTAATAAACGTACATCTAAAGCATTTAAACTAGCAGCTTTTCATAAACGTAAAGCATGGTATCTCTTCACTACACGGTTAAGTGGGTTGTTGATTGGTAATGCAAGACCAAACAATTTAAATGGCATTTGTACTTTACTTTCTAGATAATGGATAACACCTAAATTAATTACAGCATCCATTGAACCAAATTTGATTGCTTTTGTAAAGTATGAATATGCATCATCATATTTTTTAGTATTTGCATATAACATTCCTAATTCATTTAAAGCTTTAACATGTCCATAAGCAATTGCTTTTAAATAGAACTTCTCAGCTTTCTTGATTTCTTTACGTTTGTTGTATAGTGCACCCAAATGTACTAAAGCATCCACGTTTTCTTTAGCAACAGCCTTATTTCATCATTCCTCAGCAGTTGCATCATCACCTGTCGCGTAATATGCTTCACCTAAGTTGTCTAATGCTGCAATATGTCCAGCTTCAGCAGCTTTTTCTAAATAAACCTTAGCATCACTATATTTCTTTAATACAAAATATAACATTCCTAATCCATTCATTGCTTCTACATGTCCAGCTTCAGCAGCTTTTTTAAAGTATAATTCAGCTAATTTAAAATTCTCTTGAGTTTTGTATAAGAAAGCTAGGTTGAACATCGCATCAACATCATCCAATTTAATTGCTTGTAATCAAAATTTCTCTGCTAATTCATATTTTTGTTGACGATCATAAATTACAGCTAGGTTGTTGATGGCTGGATTGTAACCTTCATCAATAGCCATTAAGTAATATTTCTCAGCAGCATCATAACGACGTTGTTCTGTATATAACAATGCTAAACTAAAGATTGAATCACCATCACCTTGTTCTGCACCTTCAATCCATCATTCTTCAGCTTCGATATATTTCTTTTGTTCTTTGTAAAGTAGACCTAAGTTGAAAATAGCGTTATGGTAATATTTTTCAGCAGCTAAAAAATAATATTTTTCTGCTAAATCAAAACGTTGTTGTTTTTTATAAAACACTCCTAAATGATTCATGGCATGAACATTACCATAATCAACAGCTTTTAAGAAATATTTCTCAGCTTGAGCAGAATTATCAGCAGCTTCATATAAGATTGCTAAGTTATATATGGCATCTAGGTGTCCATGAGTAATGGCCATTGTGTAGTATTTCTTTGCTAAGTCTTCTTTTTTAGCACGGAAGTATAGACTACCAAGGTTATTCATTGCTCCAATGTGTCCTTTTTTAACAGCGTCCAAGTATAATTCTTCAGCTTCTTTATCACGTTCTTGTGAATCTAATAATACTGCTAAATTATATTGTGCAAGAATGTGTCCTTTTTCAGCAGCTAGTTTAAAATATTTCTCAGCTTCTTTAAATTGTTTTAATTCTTTACACATTAAACCAAAATTATAAAAAGCATCTAAAAAGTCAGCCGCAATTGCTTTTAAAAAATATTGTTCAGCTTCTTGGAAACGTTGTTGGTGCATGCAGCAAATACCCATGTTATTAACAGCACCAATATTACCTAGTTCAATTGCTTTTAAAAAACATACTTCAGCTTCAGTATATTTTTTCTCACGACTATATAAAGTTCCTAAATTATTTAAAGCATCAACATCACCCTTTTCAAATCCATATGTATAGCAACGTTCAGCATGCTCAAAATGATTTAAGTTAGCATATAAGTTAGCGATGTTATTACATGCTTGTGTATGACCATGGTTAATAGCCATTGAGAAACATTCTTTAGCTTCAGCAAACTTATTTAAGTCTTTATATAAGATTCCTAAATTATTCATCGCACGTGCATCACCCTTTTCAACTGCCACTTTATAATATTTAACAGCTTCTGCAAAACGTTTTTGCTTGTTGTATAAACGAGCAAGGTTATTCATGGCACCAATGTGTCCAAATTCTACAGCTTGTAAATAATATTGTTCAGCTTGGTTAATTTTATCTAGTTCTTCATATAAAACAGCCATATTAAACATTGAACCACTATGTCCTTGAGCAATAGCTTTTTTATAATAAGTCTTTGCTTTATCAATATCTTTTTTAGTGTGGAACAAAACTCCTAAATTAAACATGGCATTAACATTACCTTTTTTAATTGCTTCTAAATAATATTTTTCAGCATTTGCTACATCATCAAGTTTTGAATACAAGTTAGCAAGATTAACTAAAGATTCAGTATAATCGTTTTCAATTGCTTTTTTGAAATAATTTATGGCATCATCATTCTTAGCTTGTTCAACATAAATTAACGCCAGGTTGTTTAAAGATGCTATATCACCAAATTCAATCGCTTTTAAAAAACATATCTCAGCTTCTGAAGATCTTTTTTGTTGGTTGTATAAGATTCCTAAGTTGTTATAAGCTTTGGCATCATTTAACTCTACACCCTGTAATCAGCATTTCTCAGCTTCTTTATACATTTGGAGGCTAAAATATAATGACCCAAGGTTGACTAACTTAAATAATTCACCAGATGTGACAATATCAATGTATTTTTGATTTAAGTCCTTGGCACTATATAACATATATATATATTATATAGTATAATAAGTGCTAATCAATCACAGAACTTGCCAAATCTATAAAAAAGTACCATAATTAATATTTATCGTGATATTATTATGCTAAAAAAAGCTAAAAAATCATAAAAATTATAAATAATGCAAATATTTAAGTTTTTTTGATACTTTTTTACAAATGGCGCACCCAGAAGGAGTCGAACCCTCAACCTCATGATCCGAAGTCATGCACTCTATCCAATTGAGCTATGGATGCTTAATTAATTATAAAGTTAATGAGCCGATTTTTTAGTTTTATGTGTATTTTTTGTGGAAATTACCTTTTTATTAGCTTTCGCAACTGGTACTGTTTTTGGTGAAACTGGCTTTTTATTAGTTTTCGCAGAAACTGCTGATTTTGTGGAAACTGCTGCCTTACTAGTTTTTCCATAAATTAGCTTTGGCGTGATTGATTCGTTGATTTTTTTTGAAATTTCATAAATATAGTATGACCCGCTAACAACTGAGAAAATTACGGCCAATAGCATAAAACCATTCTGTAATACTCAATATTCTCACTGTGAGTCATCTCCGCTATTTAACATAAAGAAAACCACAATAATTCCCACCATTTGGAAAACAGTTTTTAATTTCCCTAAGATATTTGCAGGTACAACAATGCCATGTTGAGCAACTGACATACGATATGATTCAACAATGGTATCACGGAATATGAAGATAATTGACACCCAAATTGGCACTACATTTAAATATCCTAACATAATTACTGTAGAATTAACAAGAATCTTATCAGTAACAGGGTCTCAGATCTTTCCCACGACGCTTATTCAACTATAACGACGCGCTAATGATCCATCTAGGTAGTCAGTAACTGTACCAACTAGAAAAACTGCTCCAGCAAAGACGTAATTGGTGTGAAATATATATACTTGTCCCATAAATGTGAATTCAAATAAAACTATTTGTGAATCAAGTGATAAAAAAATAATCACAACAATTGCAGCAAAAATTCGTGAGAATGTTAAATAATTAGGAATTAATCTTCTTTGTAAAATAGACATTTAAAACTTTAACGAACCCTCAACTCGTGGGAATGGAATAGTATCACGGATATTTTCAACATCTAATATGTACATAATCATTCTTTCAAAACCTAAACCAAAACCAGCTGAAGAGTAGTATCCATATTTTCGTAAATCAACATATCATTGAATCGAACTAGCATCAATTTTAAGATCTTTAATGCGTTGAGTTAGTTTTTCAAAATCATCTTCTCTTTGTGATCCACCAACGATTTCACCAACTCCTGGAACTAATAAGTCATTCGCAGCAACTGTTTTACCACTTACGCCACGCATATCAGCACCATGATAAGTTTTATCAGGACCATTTTCCTTCATGTAAAAAGCCTTAATTTCTAATGGAAAGTTTTGTAGAAAAATTGGTCCATTAAATACTTTTTCACACAAATAACGTTCATGTTCACTTGCTAAGTCTTTACCAAAGTAAATATCATTATCTTCGAATTTTACACCATCTTTAACAGCGTTTTTAAGAATTGTGATACCTTCACTATAATCGACTTTTTTAAACGGTTTAGTGATGATGTTGTTAATACGTTCAACTATTTCTGGTTTATTTTTAGCAAAAAACGCAATTTCATCTTTACAATTCTCAAGTACATATTTACTAATAAATTTGATAAATGTTTCAATAATCACTTGCAATCCAGCTAAGTTAGTGAAAGCTATTTCAGGTTCAACCATTCAAAATTCACTCATATGACGATTAGTGTGACTACGTTCAGCACGGAATGTTGGTCCAAATGTATAAACCTTCTTAAAAGCTTGGGCATATGCTTCAGCATTTAATTGTCCACTAACTGTTAAAGATGCTACAGAATCAAAGAAAGGTTTGTTTCCCACATTAGCAAGGGTAAAGTTTTCTCCCGCTCCTTCAGCATCATTGGAAGTAATGATTGGTGCACCAACTCATAAATAACCATTGTTTTGAAAGAATTGGTGAATGGCATAAGCTAATTTGTTACGGACACGCATAATGGCATTAATTGTTGTTGTACGAGCTCGTAAATGAGCAATTTCACGTAAAAACTCCATACTGTGCTCTTTTTTTTGTAAAGGGTAATCTTCCACTGCTTGCTTTAAAATAGATACTTCCTTCGCCTCTAATTCATTAAAATTTGTTTTGCTATTTAATTTAACAATTCCAGTTGCATAAAAAGCAGAACCGGTACGTGCCTTTTTAATTTCATCAAAACCTGTGGTACCTTGTTTCACAACAACTTGGATGTTATTTAATGTAGAACCATCATTAATTTCTATAAAACCAATTTTTCCACTATCTCGTGCTGATTTAACTCAACCAATGATGGTAATCTCTTCATTACAAACCCCAGTTATTATTTTTTTTATTTCAACAATTTTAACCATAATGAGATTTATTTAGTTTGTGTAGTTTTAGCTGCTGGTAAGATTGCTACACGTTTACGACCTGCACCAAATTTAGAATATTTTACAATCCCATCAATCTTTGCTGATAAAGTAAAATCTTTTCCTTGGATAACATTTTTACCTGCTCAAATACGATTACCACGTTGACGATAAATGATATTACCAGCAACTGCAGTTTGACCATCATACAATTTAGCACCTAAAAACTTGGGATTACTATCTCGTCCGTTTTTTGTACTACCTGTTCCCTTTTTACTTGCCATTGTCTTTACGCCTCTGATATGTGGCGAATAATAACTTCTGTATAAGGTTGACGGTGTCCTTGACGTTTTGTGTGGTGTTTCTGTGAAACGTGGTGGATAATGTGAATTTTAGGTTGTTTACCTTGTTTTACAATTTCACCAACAACAACTGATGTTAAGTAAGGTGTACCAATTTTTGAATTTACCATTAAGACTTTATCAAAGGTAATAGCCTCACCAGTAGTACCAGGAGTCTTCTCGATATAGATCTTATCTCCTACTTGAACTTTAAATTGTTTTGAGCCGAATTCGATAACTGCGAATGACATATATTATATATTATATAATATTATGATGAAAAATAATTTAAGCTAGTGTATTTTTTGAACTTTTTACGATATTATCAGCATATTTTAAGGTAATTAAATTCTTATTTTTAGTGTGCACACGACGGAATTCATCAGCTACAAGGATAATATTATCAATTTTATCATTTCGTGATTCTTTTAGGTCTTTAATTTGTTGTAATTGAAAGATTTTAGAATGTTCTTGTGTTTTAAAACTAACTCTTTGTACAATTGCTGCTACTAAAATTATGGCACAAGAAGCAATGGAGATTGGTGCGTAAATTGAAAAATTAAAAAAGATTAAATACAATATTCCCAGTAATAGAAGCATTGTAATGAATACTATTATTAATAAATTGACAGTTTTAGAAATTTCAACATGATGGAAACGTTTATTAAAGTATATATATAAGAAAGCAGAAGCAATCAAAGATGTTAAAGAGACGATAAAGAAGATAAATCGGTTAATACCACCAGGTGTACCAAATATTGTTTCAGAGATGGTCTTTTCAACTACAACATTTGTATCTTCTGGCATTGCTGTTCCAATTACTCATCCAGCGATAACTAAAATTGAAATAAATGTTAATGCGGCAAAAGCAACAATTGTTACTGATAATAGAAAATATAATTTTTTATGCGGAAAATTTACTTTATTCTCAACTTGAATAACACTCATATACTAAGCAGCAGCAGCTTTAGCGCGCTTAGCGCCATATTTACTACGTTGTTGACTACGCTTAGCAACACCTTGAGTATCTAATTTTCCACGGATAATATGGTAACGAACACCGGGAAGGTCCTTAACACGACCACCACGTACTAAAACGATTGAGTGCTCTTGAAGATTGTGACCTTCACCTGGGATGTAAGCTAATACTTCTTGACGATTGCTTAAACGTACCTTAGCATACTTACGTTGCGCTGAGTTGGGTTTCTTTGGTGTCATGACACCTACACGGGTACATACACCAGTCTTAAATGGGTTAGCAGCAGCGTTACTACGGTTTTTTAAACGATTAAAGTTACTTAGTAAAGACGGTGAACGAGATTTATTTCTCTTTGGTTTACGTCTATTTTTAATCAACTGTTGTATAGTAGGCATTTGTTATTTATATATATTATATATTATGATGGTCATGTTATTAAGAAATCACGCGCAAAAATGTTAAGTTTTTGATAAATATGGAATATATTATGTGATAATTTGCATATTAGTGTATAATAAAGTTATACGCATCAATCCAGCGAGTGGGAGAATGTAAAAATTCGTTTGTACCGCGCTAAGATTTGAAACACAAATACTTATGGCTGCTAAAAAAGAAATAAAAAGAATCGCTAAAATCCAATTAATAGGTGGACAGGCTCGTCCTGGCCCAGCCTTAGCTTCAATTGGTATTAATATGGCAGAATTTACAAAACAATTTAACGATTTAACAAAACAACGTAACGGTGAGGTTGTACCTTGTATCATTACTGCCTTTACTGATAAATCATTTACTTTCATTACTAAAACTTCACCTGCTAGTGTAATGTTAAAAAAAGCAGCAAAAATTGAAACTGCTGGAAAAAATCAATTAACTGATACAGTGGCAACTATTAGTAAAGATCAAGCTTTAAAAATTGCTCAATATAAATTACCAGATTTAAATGCTTATGATGATGATGCAGCATTACGTATGATTGCAGGAACTGCTAAAAATATGGGAATTAAAATTGAAGGTCTTGATTTATCACCAAGAAAAACAGAAAAAGAAGCTAAGAAAGGAGCTAAATAATTATGAAACACGGAAAAAAATATCTTGCTGCTAAAAAATTAATTGACCCTAAGAAGTTATATACTATTGAAGAAGCTGTAGAACTTGTTAAGAAAACTTCTTCTACTAAATTTAATAGCACAATTGAATTAGCACTAAAATTAAACCTAGATACAACAAAAGCTGAACAACAACTACGTGGTAATATTGCTCTTCCTCATTATTTTGGTAAGAAAACTCGTGTTTTAGTATTAGATGATGGTCTTACTAAAGAAAAAGCAAAAGAAGCAGGCATTGAGTTATTTGGTGGTACTGAACAAATTACTAAAATTAAAGAAGGTTGAATGGATTTTGATTTAATTATTACAATTCCTAAATTCATGGTTGAACTTTCTAAACTTGGTAAAGTATTAGGACCTAAAGGTTTAATGCCTAACCCTAAATTAGGAACAGTTACTCCAAATACTGCCGCCGCTGCTAAAGATTTCTTATCTGGTAAATATTCATATCGAACAGATACATATGGCAACATCCACTTAGGGATTGGAAAAATTGATGCTTCTGAAAAACAAGTAGTTGAAAACATTAATGCTTTTATTGATTTTATTAAAACAAAACGTCCTAGTACTGTTAAGGGTGCATTCTTACAAAAAGCTTACATTAGTTCATCAATGGGACCTGCGATTAAATTACAAATAGTTTCTAATTAATTGTTAGATAAGGTAATAAATAAGAATATTGAGCATTGGTTATATAGTTTTGTCGCACTTTTAGAAATTCAGCAATAATTTCTTAATATAAAGTTATATAACTATTGTTTGATATTAGTGATCAAATTTCTTTTTCTTTTCATTAATTATTTCTTTGCTAATTTCAGGGGCGAAATCATTGACAATATCTGTGGTAATCTTAATCACTTGATCCATTTCATCAATCTTTTTATCCTTTCTCGCAATTTGTTTTTTTAATTTCTTAATGATCTCTTTTAATTCTTTTTCCGATTTTTCCATTGTTTTTATCCCTCTACTAATATTATGCATCTTATTCTTCCATTGTGTTAAAAGATATTGTTTTAAGATTATTTATTGCCGTATTTTTCTTTTCCATAATTATCATAAGTTCTACCATAGACCCTACAGTAAAATTATAAGCCTTATGAGTGAATTAACTTGCTTAGTTATTTTTTATATAATGAGGTTCAGGTAGCGCAACATGTCTCTCCATACATGCGTCTAACTATACTTTTTCTATATTCCAATAAGTAGAAATAAAATTAAAACCACCAAGTGTTATAGAACCAGAAATTCAATCATTAATAGCATCAATTGGTGATGTTGTTGGAATAAATAAATTTCGTTTTTGTCCGTTCACTAATGTATTTGAACAACCTGAAAACGCCGCTTGGCCAATATTGGTGATACCAGTCGAGAGAACAATAGACGCCAAATTTGAACAATTATAGAAAGCCTCTTTACCAATTTCCGTTATTGTTGCAGGAAAAATGATTGATGTTAGACTGGTACAATCATAAAAAGTAAATAAATCAATTTTTTTTACACCATTAGGAATAGTAATTGATGTTAAATTACTACAACCACTAAAAGCGCCACTACCTATTTTTGTTACTGCCAGTGGGACAGTAATTGATGTTAGATTAGCACAACCTTCAAAAGCACTTATGCCAATTGCATTTACGCTGTTAGGAATAGTAATTGATGTTAGATTAACGCAATCTCGGAAAGTATAATCTCCAATATTTTGTACACCGTCAGGAATTATAGCTGATTTTAAACTAGTGCACCCAGAAAAAATTTCTGATCCTATAGCGATTGCTGTTTCAGGAATAGTAATTGATGTTAGGTTGATACAGTTTGCAAAGGCAATATCGCCAATTGTTGTTACACCTTCAGGAATAACTACAGATTTTAAATATTGATTACCAGCAAATGCGTATTTCTTAATTGACTTTATCACTATGTGTTCATTATTAAAAACAACAAAATTAGGAATTATCAAATCTTGCGCATTATACGTAGTTGCGTCAGTAATAGTTCCACTATCTATATCAATCTCCAAACTACCGCTTCGGTAACCTTGTCAATTTGTACCAAAAACATTAAATTTCAAAACATCATCAGGGTTTTGTTCTGGTTGTGAGTCTGGTTGTTCTTCTTGAGGGTTGGGGTTTTGTGTTTGCGAATCAGGTTCTTGTGGTTGTGGGGCTGGATTTTGTGGTTGCGAGGGGCTTTTAGTGGAATTGCTGCTATTGCAACTACTTAACCAGAGAGAAGAGAGAACTACTGCAACACCAAATAATATTTTGTTGAATTTAATTAACTTCATATATTTATATTATAAACTGTGCTTTTTAGATTAGACTTCTTCTATTTATTAGAAAAATAAATATTTGTTGGTGTGACATATCT
>JAITWZ010000032.1 GCA_031284985.1 Mycoplasmataceae bacterium | reverse complement strand
TTTTCAGATGTCATTGTAGGGTATTACAAACTTCCTGCTAATCTTTTTTATAAGCCAAACGATACATTTACTAGAGCAGAGATGAAAAAGTATTTTGATGATGTTTATTTTCTATGTACAAAAAAAGATAAAAATTCTAAAGATATAACTTGATGATATTACTGAGGTAAAAAAGTTTATGTTTATGACAGCTACACTGATGAGTTCTTTGATTATTTATTTGGGTTTCGAGATTATGCGCCTAAATTTAGAAATTTACCTAATAATGGATTTAAAGTTAAGAGTCATAAAAAATAGACTGATTTACAGCTTAAATATAATACGAAAAGCAATACCATATTAAAGCATGTCCCTCTGAACGATATTCATTTTTTATGCATGAAAGAGAATAGAAAATCTGCAGATATAAATTGGTGCAGTTGCTGTGGTAAATGTCTCAGTTATATGGACTGCTATAGTGATTCATTATTTGATTATTTCTCTTGTATTTCTTACATATACCAATAATCAACCTACCCAATGACGGTTATGAAAGTAAACCAAAAAATCTCGTGTGTATAGGTTGATTAAATATTCTTGGGTAAGTTATTACCATCATAACCAACGATACGCAGTAAAAGTAACACAAACAATCTTGCCAAAAAATATTAGGTCTAGTTTTATGAACTTGCTTAGATTTATATTAGTGATGTATTATAATATTAGTATATGGCTAAAAAAACCAAAGCTAATTCTAAGACAGTTACTAAACCAACTAAAACTTCGACTCATAAATCAATCCTTGCACCATCTATTGCTAAAAAAGATATTACATTATCAGTATTTTTATCAATATTTGCTTTTTTATTATTGTTAGTGCAAATTAATTGATTGTGCGGTAACATAGTTAATACAGCAACAGGTCCAGCATGATTTAATTACATATACACATTCACTTGTCAATCAAATTGAATGGTATTGATTTATTTAGTAGCATTAATTACAACTATGTTTTTTGATGTAAACAAAAAATTCTATAACTTTGTTCGTTCTCGTACTCTATTAACTAGTGTAACAGTATATATTTCAATAACTTTTTTAGTGGTTGTGGTATTGTTAGATAAAATTTATAATGGTACATGATCTTTTGTTAGTGGTGGAGCAACATTCTATCATGGTCTTTCAACTATTGCTATGTGATTGGTATTTTTCTTTGTACCAGCTGCTGATAGTAAGTATACTGCATGATCACTTAGTGTTTGAAAAAGAGTGGGAATAACAGTTATTTACCCATTAGCTTATGTTGCTCTAACAGCTGTGGTTGGTGGTTTTGTAAAGATTACAAACAAAGGGGTACAACAGTGAGCATTCCCTTATGATTTTTTAAATTATAAAGATGGTGGTATTGGTGTATATATTGCATATGTTCTTGGCTTATTAGTTGTTTTTTCTTTCTTTTCATGAGGATTGTATCTATTTAAACAAAAAATTGATAAATCATACCACGGTGTAAAATAATATGGATAACTTTAATAATAATAACGATAACAATAATAACGGAGCAATTCCACCAAATAACTATCCTAATCCATTTGGTTCACCCCAAGCTACTAGCCCAACCCCTCCTCCAGCAATACCTTCACCTACAATAAATACACCTCCATCAGCACCAGCGCAACAGCCAGCATATCAGATGCCTCCTCCTGCTATTAACCCACGTCCTGTTAATAATTTTTCAATGCCATCAGTACCACCAACACCAACAGTTGATAATTCTACTTCTGTATTGTCAAAACCATGAGAACAATGATTTAGTAAATTCCGTAACTTCTTTAAAATTATCCAGTTTGCTGCTTTTGCTAGTGCCTTTATTGCAATCTTTATTCAAATAATTGGTGGAAGCAATATTGGTTTAACATGTGTCATTTTTGGTGTTGGTGAATTAATAGCTACTACTTTATATTTTGGTATCGGAACAATTGTTCACGCAATTGTTAAGAGCGATGAAGCTCCAACAGCCCCTCCGCCATCTAAAAATTTATTTGGAAGCTTTAAGAAGAAATAAATGGATAAAAACAACAATTCTATTATCAACGAAAATATCAAAGACGATAAACTTTTAGTTATTGATAACGAAGGTAAAAATATTGGTGTCATCACAAAAGAGAAGGCCTTAAGTTTAGCAAATGAAGCTGGTTTAGATCTTGTATTAATTAGTAGTTCTAATGATCCAAAAAGACCAAGTGTTGCTAAAATTGTAGATATTGGTAAATACCTATATGAGATGAAAATTAAGCAAAAAAGCACACGTAGTAGTGTACAAAAAATCAAGGAAATCGCTGTCAAACCACAAATTGCGCATAATGATTTAGTTACATATTCAAAAAAAGCAATTCAGTGAGTTAATGATGGACATCAAGTACATTTTAAAATAAAAGCATATGGAAGAATCGGATTCATGCCAGAAATGATCCAAAAAGTTTACGATGATTTTATCTTGTTGTTAAACAATGAAGCACGTGTTGTCGTACCTTTTAAAAAGTTCTCGCCTGTTTTATATGGTGCAACGATTGGTAAAAACAAGTAACATAATTACCCATAAATATAATTAAAATAATAGATAATGAGTTTTTTAAAGACATGTGGAGTGATGAATACTGAAGATATTAAGATTGTTAATAAATATCTTCCAGACTTTGTAGATTTTATTTTTACAGGAAAGAAACGTAAAGTATCATTTGACCAAGCAAAACTATTAAAAACAAAATTAAATAGAAAAATAAAAACAGTCGGCGTGTTCGCTAATGAATCAATGGTTAATATAATTAGTCTCGCTAATAAAAACATTATTGATTTTGTCCAACTTCAAGGGGACGAACATAGTGGTTATATTAATCAACTTAAAACGTTGATTTCGATTCCAGTTATTAAAGCCATCACTTTTGATGATGACACGGACATTAATAATCTAAATTATAAAGCTGATTATTTGTTAATTAACAAGAAAGATGCTGACAACTCTGTTAATGATTTCGTTAAATACTGTAAGAAAAAATACTTTTTAACTGGTGATATTACTGAATCCAATATATTACCAGCCCTACGAATGAATCCATATTGCATAAATGTTGATGATGGAGTTTTAACAGACGGGTTGATCGATGAACAAAAACTTAAGACCATTATGAACATTATTAAAAATGGAACTTAGGAAATCATATAATAAATTATGTATTCATTAACAAGTTCTTGAGCTGCTTATATATCAGACTATGACTAATGCTGTATATGCTATCATTTTTGCTTTTATCGCATACACAATACTGAGTTTGTCGTGTCCTTTTTGCATGAGAAGTATTTGAAAAACAACTTTATTCCCATGAGTTGATTCATATAAAAACCACATCTCTCACGTTTTTCCAACATGTCTTGATTACATATCGTCTCATGCAATTATTGAAGAATATAACACTTCATATAAAAGAAAATACTGAGGACTTGTAGTTGCAAATTCTGTGGTCATATTGGCTGTTGAATTTTTAGCGTTGATGATGACAAAATTTATTTTTGATTATTCTGTAATACTACTAATATTTATTCATGTCTATGTAGTTGTTATTTTTTGTGTTGTTTTATTTTTCTTTAATAAGTATATAAAAAAAGCGGCTCTGATTTATATTTCAGAAGTGAAGAGAATTTACCCAGAAAAGCCTAAAAAAGAATTACATAAGATACCAGAAATTTTAGTAACAAAGGGCGGTAAAATATCATGAAATTTCCGTTATGAATACAAACTAATTAAAAGATATAACGCCGGTACTCAAACCGAAAAATCAAAACTACTACATAAAATTTTATACTATATATCAGCAACCCAAATGTCACTAGCGTCACTGAAACCAGACTCCACAATTGTTTTCAATGGAAAAACTATAACAATTACAGAATTTGGTAAAATTATCAGCGACTATATTTTTAAAGATACTAAAAATATTTAAGAATAATAGATAATG
>JAITWZ010000024.1 GCA_031284985.1 Mycoplasmataceae bacterium | reverse complement strand
CGTTTTCTGCTCTTACTTTAACTTTATGGCTAAACATTTAGACTAGATATTTTGTTTTTCATGATTTCACCTCATCATAATTCGATGGTAATTTGAGCAACTGAAATAGCCAATGAGATAACACTAAAGCATAAAGCATTTATTTTTATATGCTTTGGTACAAGAATTCCAGCTGTTCATACAATAGATTTATTTAATTTTGTTTCCTCACCTAACATATGAATATTATAACATAATGATGTGAGTTTTATTTAAAAATAAATTGGTTATAGACAGTATCAATTTTATTAAGGTTACAGAACCTTGATTTTAGTGAAGTCTTATAGGTATCAAACATTAAATAAAGTATCTACTTATTCAGTACTTTAAAAACTTTTTTATAGACTGTGCTATTACTAGAAACTAGGAGTGTTCCATCAAAGGTATCTTTATCAATAGCAGTTCCTTTTCAAGTAGTGATAATTCCTCCAGCTCCCTCAACAATAGGTACTAGAGCAGCAATATCGTAAATTTTCAAATCACTCTCAATAACCACATCAATAAAGCCACTTGCTAATAAACCATAATTGTATGCATCTCCACCCCAATTTTTAACTGTAATTAATGTCTTAACAACCTTTGTAAATTTCTTAAATTCTTGATCATTAAACATATAAGGGGTTGTAGCTGCAATTTTAAGGTTAGTGGTAGCATTATTTGTTTTAACTGTTTTCATATTAAATGTAGTCTTTGTTCCAACCATTCCTACTCATCGTTCCTTTAAAATTGGTTGATCAATAATTCCTAATAGTGGTTTATTGTTTTTTAATAAAGCAATTAATGTACAAAAAGTTGGTTTGCCTACGCTAAAAGCACTTGTACCATCAATTGGATCAATAACTCATGTATATTCAGAAGTTGTTGAAACATTCTTGCACTCTTCGCCAATAATATTATGATCTTTAAATTTAGTCTTAATCATCTTTCTGATTGTTGTTTCAATTTCTAAATCAACTTTGGTAACAGTATTTGAAGGAATATCACCCTTTGATTTAATACCTAATTTTGTACTACGATAATACTTATAGATAATTTTTCTAGCTTGGTCAGCTAATTTATTAGCAAATTGTAAATATGTTTTGTTATCCATATTTTATTATAATACTTGGGGTACTTGAGATTGAAATACCTAAATAGTATTTGCTTTAAGTTATGAAATGATTTTAATCTTTCTCATTTCACATTTCTTTTCATTGATCAAAAAACAAATTGTAAATTTTCTTCTGCCTTTCTGCAAAAAACGTTTTCAATTTATCTTTTGATGGGATTTGATTGTTTTCTTTGACATGTTTTTCCATATCTGTATAAATAGCTAAAAAATCATCCTTATCAACAAAACTTTTTTTATATTCATAATCACCGCTTACGAGATTGTGTGACATTTTGTAACCAGTAAAGTTTTTAAGTTTGCTGCTTACATCGAATAAATATATAGGGTTTTCTTTACCGGTTGACCTATTTTCAATAAAATCTATCATTCTTCTATTTGCAATTTTCCACTCATATGTTGTTTTTATTATTTTATCATCGTCTGTATCAGCGAACTCAAATTTATCAACCCAAGCATGTGGAAAAATATGGTCCGAATCAAATGGGCAGTTAATGTCATCCAATAGAAAGTATATATCTTTATTATTTTTATTTTTTGGGTATAGTTTTTCTATATAGTTTCTTTGCGCATAAATCAATGAAAATTTATCATCTAAATATATTTCTAATGGGGTTTTATTGTTTATTTTATCTGAATCTTCGTTTTCGAAAGAAAGTTTATCTACTTCTGTTTTTATCTTATTATACTTATTATCTTTTTTTTCAAATATTTTTCCAAGTAATCATTTAATTGAGACGTTTGCAAATTCATGAGGAGATTTTTCCGAATTTGTTCATAAGACATCGTTGATTGCAGCAGAAACATGATAGTATTCATTACGTGCTTTTGTATTAAAACCAAAATAATAATATCATAGACAAAATGTTATTAAATGTTCTTTTTTTACTTTTTCAAATCACTCTCAATGTATTATTAAATTTAAAAGACACGGCACGCATTTTTCGAATATTTTCTTCAACATTATCCTTGGTAATCCAAATTCATTATTTTCGGGATCAAATTTGAGTGCTTCATATATCTTAGAAAGTGTTTTGTGAATTTCTATATCTTTTATTTCATCCTCATTAAATATACTTATTAATTCCTCATATTCATCCTCACCACGTAGGAATTTTTTTAGTTCCTTCTTAGAGTACATATTGGGCTTCGAAGCGCTTTTGTTAGATTTGCCATATCTAATTGCGCAAATTATCATAAAATATCGTTGATCAAGAAAAAAATCATCAGCAACGGAATGAATGTTATCGATTATTTTACTTACTTTTTTTTGTCACTCTTTGCTATTTTCTCTTTTAACATTTCTAAAGATATAAGATTTGATTTTAAAGAGAAAAGTATCATTATTGTTCATACTCGTTCCATTATTATTTAATCTGTTAAAAATGGCTTCTTCTTTGTGGTTATCTTTCACTTTATAATAAAACCGTTGTATAAAATCTAATTGCTTATCATTATTCTCTTTGTTATCATCTTCTTTACATTCATCAGTATTGTAAATAAGGCGAATTTTGTCAATAAGTGCTGTCAATCGTTTATTTACCTCTTCAAATTGTACTTTTGTTTTATTTTTACCATTGATTTTCTCGAAAAATTCAACAGCATCAGATTCTCATTTTTTCTTTTCCTTAGAACTTCAATAACAAAACATATCCTTGTTGCCATTATTATCTTTATTATTCTTAATATACTTTAAAACAAGATCGATCGGTATAGGAAAAACAACATTCTTATTGTAGGGGAAGAAGAATTCTTTTAAATCTGAATATTTTGTCTCATTTCACCATGTCTCTTTTTCTGGGTAATTATAATCAGTAATTATTTGTTTTCATTTCCTTCTATCTTCCTCACTAACTTTGCGTGAATCTTTTTCTTTGGTGAACCCTCATGGATTACCAATAGTAATAACATAGACATTTTTTGAGTGATCGTTGTTCTGATCTGATTCGTTTTTTTCAGTTTCGAAAGTGAATGGCTTCCCTAAATCAACAAAAATTCTGTATCATTCTGGTTTAATATGCAAATTGTGGTTCTTCGGCAAATTGTCGTTCTTCGGATTTTTTTGAAAGGCTCAAAAATAAGGTATAAAAAGAACTGATGCACGCTGTTGTCCATCTATTAAATATTGTTTTTTATCATCGCCATCTTTTATTTCCAAAGCCAATGGAGGGAAAGGGATATCATTCAAAATCGAATCTCATAAATCTTCAATTTGATCGTATTTCCAAACAAAATCTCGTTGAATTAGGGGCAAAATTATTTCACTTTTATTGTTTTCAATAATTGTTTCGTTATTGCTTTTAATAATTGCTCCGCAAAATTCACCATATGTCATATTTACATTATATATGGTGTATATGCAATTTATACTTGGCTATAAATGCTGGTGAACCATACCACCAACTATGTGAACAAATGATTTTCAAAATATTAATGTTAAATTTAAGTTAAGAGTGATGTTTATGCATGACACGTAAAAACTATTTTTAAACATTGAACTGCTACAATTTCTAATTGATGTTATCTATGGAAAAAGGAATATGTTATACTAAATTATATGGGAAAGAAAAGAACAGAACTTACATTGGATGAAGCTTTAGCATCACTTACACTTGAAGAAGCGAAGGCAATAATTAAGATTCAAAGACGCTTGTTGGATAAAAACGTTTCAAAAGAAAAACTTAAGAAAGATTTAGAAGACGAGAAATAACGTTTATGTTTTTCAACATGCTCCAGATTTTAAGTACTAATTCTCACATTTCTGCCACATTTCCCAACCATTTCCAATCTTTGCTATATAATATATGTATGACAAGTTTAAAATTCGTAAAACGACTTATAACCTTCACAAAAACTACGGCATAGTCCGTCCATTTACTATAAAGATGTTTTTTAATACATCTTACAAAACAAAAATTAATAAAAACAACAAATAATAACAATATAATATAACTATGAAACAAAATATAAAACAAAAAAATAATAAGTGCGAAGCTGTAAAAGGTTTCGAACTAGCTAAGCGTGCTAAGGCTGAAAATGTCGTTGCAATTCGCGACTCAGATGGTGTAGCAAGAGACATGAGTGCTGACTTCTTTGATGAAGCAGTAGAATTTATTGATAAATCATCATTTGATGGTTTAAGTATAATTCGTCATTCAACTGCTCACTTAATGGCCGGTGCTATTCAACGACTATTCCCTAAAGCGCTATTCACAATTGGACCATCGATTGAAAATGGTTTTTACTATGATATAGATTTTGGTAAACAACCAATTAGTGAAAAAGATTTCCCACAAATTGAACAAGCAATGAACAAATTGGTAAAAGAAGATATCAAATTTGTGAGAAAAGAAATTTCTAAAAAAGAAGCATTAGAAATTTTTAAGGGCAATAAGTATAAACTTGAAATAATCAAACAGTTGCCTGAGAAAGAACAAATTACTATCTATAGTATGGGTGATTATATCGACCTATGCCGTGGACCACATGTACCATCAACTCGTTATTTAAAATATTTTAAATTAACAAAGATTTCAGGTGCGTATTGAAAGGCTGATCAAAACCGTGAGCAACTACAAAGAATTTATGGTACTGCTTGAGATTCTAACGAGAAACTTACTCAGTGATTTAAATTTCTAGAAGAAGCTGAAAGAAGAGATCACAAGAAAATATGTAAGGCGATGGATCTATGTCATTTCGAACCAACATTTGCTCCTGGTGCTCCATTCTATCATCCAAAGGGATGATTCATATTTAGAACATTCATTGACTTTTTAAGAGATATGAAATTTAGTAATGGATATGTGGAAGTAGCAACACCAACTGTTATGAATAGATCGCTATGAGAAACTTCTGGTCACTGAGAAAAATATGGTGAACATAACTACTCAGGAAAAATGGAAGACCAAACACAGTTCTGTGTTAAACCAATGAATTGTCCTGGTGGTATATTAGTTTATAAAGCTGCTCCAAAATCATACCGTGATTTACCAATTAGAATGGCTGAGTTTGGTCGTGTAAATAGATATGAACCATCTGGCTCTTTAAATGGATTATTACGAGTACGTGAATTTACTCAAGATGATGCACATATCTTTTGTACATTAGAGCAAGCTGAAGTTGAAATTCCAAATGCCATTTCTCTATTTGAAAAAATATATGGAGTTCTAGGTTTTGATCGTTCACACATGGAAATCGCTTTATCAACTCGACCTGAAAAGAAAATTGGTAGTGAAAAAGTTTGAGATGCTTCTGAGAAATTCTTAGCTGACTCATTAGATAAACTTAAAATTAAATATAAACTTCAACCAGGTGAAGGTGCTTTCTATGGTCCTAAACTTGAATTTGGATTTAGTGATGCTATTGGTCGAAGCTGACAAATCGGTACTATCCAATTAGATATGAACTTGCCATCAAGATTCCAAATGGAATACGTTGGTTCAGATGGTGCTAAACATGAACCTGTTATGATTCACTTAGCATGTTTTGGTTCAATTGAGAGATTTTTAGGAATGTATACAGAACATTGTGAGGGTAAGTTTCCGTTGTGAGTTAACCCTGTTCAAGGTGTAATTATCAATGTCAATGATTCTGTTAATGACTACTGTCAAGAAATAAAAAATATTTTTGATAAGAAACATTTTAGAATCGAAGCTGATTTATCTAACAGTTCAATCCAAAGTAAAATCAAACAATATTCTGAACAAAAAACTCCTTACATCATTGTTATTGGTGCAAAAGAAAAGACTGGTAAACAAGTTGCAGTCCGAGTCTTTGGAAATGAAAATCAACAAATTTTTAAACTTGACGATTTTGTTGAAAAATTAGAAAATAAGATTAATAAAAGAGAGCTAGATTTTAAAATTTAGGAACCATCATTGAAGCTGCTTACATTAAATACTATTGTATCTCTAAGATTTGTAAAGTCATTTTATATAATTAAAATATGTTAGATATCTATAAGTTAAGAGAAGAATATGAAAAAATTTCAAAGCGAATTAGGGATCGTAATCGTCCATATGAGCAATTAGATGAATTTTTAAAAGTTGATGAAGAGTGAAGAAATATCGCTACAAAAACACAAGAGTTAAGAACTAAAAGAAATAGTATCACAGAACAAATAAGTAAGTTATATGCTCAAGGCAAGAAGGCAGAGGGTGAAAAACTACGTCAAGATGTAATTGGAATTAAAGAACAATTAGAAAGCCTTGAAAAAAAATATAATGATGTCCATGCTAACTTAATGGAAGTGTTATATTCAATCCCAAATATCCCAGATCCTGAAGTTCCATTAGGTAAAGATGAAAATGATAATGTTGAATTAAGAAAGATAAACAAGCCAAAGAAATTTAAATTTAAGGTTTTGCCACATTGAGAATTAGCTGAGCATTTAGATATCGCTGATTTCACACGTGCTGCTAAAATTTCTGGTTCACGTCATACAATTTTCAAAGGGGATGGAGCTCGTTTAATGCGCGCACTTAGAAATTATACACTTGATATACACCAAGGTGCTGGCTTTATTGAACTACAACCACCTGTGCTAATAAACCCTGAAATTTTATATGGAACCGGTCATCTTCCTAAATCTAAAGATGATATGTTTGAATTAAAGAATGGACAATTTCTATCTCCTACTGAAGAAATACCATTAACTGGTTACTACCGTAATGAAACCTTAAATATAAACCAGTTACCTATTAGATTATCTTCATCAACAATTAGTTACCGAAGTGAAGCTGGTAGTGCTGGAAAAGATATGCGTGGTGTCATTCGTCAACACCAATTTTACAACACAGAGATGGTTGTAATTTGTAGTGATGATGATTCAAAAAAACAACATGAATTCATTACAAAACAAGCTGAATTAATTTTAAAATCCTTAAAGTTACCTTACCGAGTTATCATATTATGTACTGGTGATATGGGTTCAGCAGCTACAAAGACTTATGATATTGAAGTATGGTTTCCATACGAACAAAAATACCGTGAGATATCTTCATGTTCAAATTGTCGTGATTATCAAGCACGTGGTAGTGTAATTAAATACATTGATCAAAAAACTAATGAAACAAAATTTGTTCATACATTAAACGGTACTGGCACATCCCTAAATAGATTATGAGTAGCTGTTGTCGAAAATTACCAACAACAAGATGGATCGATTGTAATTCCCACAGCATTACAAAAATATATGAATGGACAAAAAATAATAAAACCAGTTGCTGTCAAGAGTGTTAAAAAACCTGCTGTTAAAAAAGCCATTGTTAAAAAAAATAAAAAGAAGTAGTATTTATTTTTTCAATATACTATATACATACCATGGAAACATTACGCAACAAGCTTAATACTTTGAAATTAACCCTTTTTACAAAAAAAGTGTTATTAGCTTTAGTTGATATACCATTAGGACAAGTCCGTTCCTATGCACAAATTGCTACAATAGTTGGTCAACCCGGTGCAGCACGAGCTGTTGGTAGTGTTTGTAAAAATAACCCATTCCCAGTTACCATACCGTGTCATCGAGTTGTTCCATCAAAGTTTTTGTCAACTCATAGTAGACAAGATATTGGTAATTATTCTTGTGTTGGTGGAGTGAAAAAGAAAATAGCACTATTACTAAAAGAAGGTGTGAAGGTTGTTGATTAAACAATCTACTTTAATAGCATATATTGGTTTTACGTAATGACCTTTATAACACTATACTCACTGTTATATAATGCCCTTTATATTTTAATGTTTTAAATCGATAATGTTGTCCATGGAACATAGCAGTGTGCTTGGAATCAATTTGAACCTTATAAACATCTTTAATGGATTTAGATCCTAGCGTTTTAATAACTGCTTCAGCGATTGTTCAGGTTTTGATATTGGGGATTTTGTTATCTTTAGTGGTACGGTTGCATGGTTCAATATCTATACCCACTGGAAGCGTTTTACTTATGGCATATGCATCATATGTTGTACTGTGTGAAATTGAAATATAACCACTGGATAAAACTGGTTGTCCAATCGTGTTTTTCTTAATAGTTGGTAAAATATGTTTTATTGGTTCATTATATCCTTTTAATAATACATAGATGATAACTTTTTTCCAAGATATCTTTTTGTACTTCTTCATATTAATTTCAAATAGTGAATAAGTCACCAAAACCATATGGGTACCATGTTTTACTAATTTCATCAGATACAACATCATCAACCTTACTATAATCAACAAAGCTTTCAATACTACCTGCAATAGTGTTATATTCATATAAAGATCAATATCCTCACCAAATACCAACAACTTTATATGCCAAACCATCTCAAATTACTGCCATTGAACCAGATGCTCCTTCAGACATGACGGCACGAGTAATTTCTTGAGTGACAATTTCATTAGCAATTGATGCTAGTTTTTGACCCTTATCTACAAAATGGCTGATTGTATTTCCTTGTTGTTTGCTACTACGGTCTTTATCTTTATATCCCAAGTAATCTCACACAGCTAATGTTGTGCAAATATACTTTAAATCAGCATTTCGGGGATAGCCACCAACATATACAGAATCAAAAGTAGCTGGAATAGAGGTGGCAAACGTAACTAAATTATCATTAGGGCTATGAGCACTATTAATACCATCTAATTTGGTTTTAACATCACTATTAGTAACTGTTGCACCAAAGTCCACTTCATATATAAAACTATCTGTCCCTAAATCTTGTGCTCATGTATTTACCTTTCCGTGACCAATTTCTACACAACTTGCAAACTTATAATATGAGTTAATATTATTAGTGCCAAAATTATACCCAAAAGATGAAAAATTATAATCTTTTACAGAACATGCAAAATGTCAATTAGTTAATAGGTAATATTTATAAGATCCCAATCAGCGTATTAATCAACCTGTGGCTCCAACACTAGTTTGGTAGATCCCTGAAGAATTAGTAACTGGCAGAAAAGTATCAGCTGTTTTAAATATATTTTTACCACTAGCTGCAATAGCAAAACTTAAATTATCAATATATGAACTAGCACCATCAAAAATACTTTTGTCAGCAGCACTTTGCAAAAACAATTTTGTTTCAAAAAAATCAGGGATATTAAATTCAATCTCTGTGGTTTGTTCAACACTTACTTTGTTATAAACAATATTTAACTTATTATTAGATCAATCACTTACTGTAACAAAGCTGCTAGCTATATCTTGAATGGTTTTACTAATTTCTTCCTTATGTGAACTATCACCATGTTGAATCAATATAGAAGCAGTTTGGCCAAAGTATAAATTATTGGTAGAAAGGGAACATGAAAGTTTTGTAGCTGTGGAAGTACTACAACCTACAAGAAGTGCTGCTACTGAAAATAAAGGAATTATACAAAGACATGAATATTTGTATTTCTTCATTATATAATATTCAGAATTTGTAATTCATTTCGTTTAGCATCAGCTGTTTTATAATCTTTAGTTTCAAGCGCTTTTCTTCAATCAGCAATAATGCTAACAACTGATTTATCGAATTTGGTCTCAACTGTGATTCCTAAAATTTCTAATTCACTAATCATGTTATTTAATGTATCAATTACAGCATCAAATGTTTTATTTCTAATAGGGGTTGTCAATCCTTTTGCTTTTGATCATAATAATGAAACAACATTGGCAAAATCTAAATTATCTTCCATATAGTTTTTAAATTCTCTACTAACCTCAACTTGTTCAAATTTATAATCAACCTGAAATAATAACAACTGTACAAGTGCATTATTGATTAATTTAATAAACTTGTTAAATTCATTACGGTTTTGTTCCATCAAGTCTTTTGAAAAATTCATCGGACTAGCATAATGTGCTTGTAAGAAATACCAACGAATAACATTGCTACCATAATCACTAATTAAATCTTTAGCATAAATAAAATTGTTAAGTGATTTAGACATTTTAACATTATTGATATTGATATGTCCAACATGCATTCATACACTTGCCATCTCTTTACCAGTTAATGCAATATTTTGTGCATTCTCATTTTCGTGGTGTGGAAATTTTAAATCAATACCACCACCATGAATTGTAACAGTGTCACCAAAAAATTTATTTATAAAATATGCACATTCAGTATGTCATCCTGGACGTCCATGTTCTGATCATGGTGTTTTCCAATTAATACCTAAATCAGTCTTTTTTCAAAGAACGAAATCTAAAAGGTTTCTTTTATCTTTCTTATTTTCTTTTCTAACACCATCTAACAATTGTTCAATATTTTGTTTAGAAATTTCTCCATACGTATCTTTAACAGTATCAATTGAAAAATACACATCACCTTCTTGTGAAACGTAAGCCTTATCTAAATTAACCAGCTTTTCCACATATTTAATAATACCATCAATATTTTTAGTAACTTTTGGTAATTCATCCATTTTTAAAGCATTAAGTTGTTTCATAACAGTAGTATAATGGTCAGTATATTCTTCGCTTATTTTGCTTTCTGAAACATTAACTTCTTGAGCTTTATTAATAATTTTGTCATCCACATCTGTAATATTGTGTACATAAGTAGTTTTTATTTTTGAGTGTAGTAAATAACGGTATAAGATATCAAAAGTTATTAATGGACGAACATTACCAATATGCACATCGTTGTAGACTGTTGGACCACAACAATACATACCAACTTGATCGTTAGGAATTGTTATCTTTTTTTGTGTACGTGAATCGTATAGTTGCATAGTCGTTAATATATCGGGTATTTTGTTGTCAATGCTTTAATTTCTTTTTTGACTTCTGCCTTAATTTTGGCATAATTACTTTTATCTTTATTAATTAAAGTTTTATCAATTAATTCAGCAACTTTAATAGCATCTTTTTCCTTAAATCCTCTCGTAGTAATAGCAGCTGTACCCAAACGTAATCCACTAGTAATTTTTGGACCTAATGGATCATTGGGAATGGTATTTTTATTAGTAGTGATGTTAACATCTTGTAATAATTTATCAGCATCTTTTCCAGTAATACCTTTAGGTGTTAAATCAACAAGTAATAAGTGATTATCTGTTCCACCAGAAACTAATTTGTAACCAAGTTCTAATAAACGTTTAGCCATTGCCTTACAGTTTAATACTACCTGTTTAATATACTGTTTAAATTCTGGTTTTAAAGCTTCACCAAATGCAACCGCCTTACCAGCAATAGCGTGTTCTAATGGACCACCTTGGCATCCTGGAAAAACTGAACGATTAATTTGTTTAATATAGTCTTCATCATTACACATGATGACAGCACCACGTGTACCTCGTAACGTTTTATGTGTAGTTGTTGTCACAACATCAGCATATGGAAATGGTGACATATGTTGACCACCAACCACTAACCCAGCGATGTGTGCTATATCTACCATATAAATACATTTATGCTTAGTGTTCTTTGCATGGTAACGATCTAAAATTTCTCTAATCTTTTTAAAATTGATTTCACGAGGATAAGCACTAGCGCCAATAATTAATAATGTTGGTTTGTGTTGAAAAACCAGTTTTTCAATTTCTTCATAATTTAGTAAGCCCTCATCAGTCAAACCATATTGTACGGCATTAAATCACTTACCACTTATAGTTGGTGCTGCACCATGGGTTAAATGGCCACCAGCATCTAAACTCATACCAACAATAGTATCACCCGGCTTAACAAAAGCAAACATTACTGCTAAATTAGCACTCGCCCCACTATGTGGTTGTACATTAGCATGTTTACATTTAAATAATTTTTTCACTCTCTCAATACATAGTGTTTCAATTTTATCAATAAATTCACATCCTTGGTAGTAGCGACGATACTCCCCATTTGGTCCAGGTGGTAAACCTTCAGCATATTTATTCGTAAGTATTGAACCAGTAGCCTCCAATACAGCCTTTGATACAATGTTCTCACTAGCGATGAGCTCTATACCGTCTTTTTGACGTTGAAACTCTTGCTCGATAAAACCTGCAACAACCTTATCTTGTGCTTTTAAACCACTCTTAAAGAATGAAGTATTATTACCCATATCTATATTATATATAACCACAAGTTGAGTTAATGGAAATAATAAGAGCATGGTTTTTCTTACAAATATTGTTGAATATCTTCGTCCGGTATTTCTCTAATACTTATGCTTGCCGTTATACCACTAAATTCTTCAAGTCAACCAAGTGATGGAACAACATCATAATTTAGAAATGTGTTACTTCTAACAACATTGTATAATAATTTATAATGTTACAACAAAATATAACTGGCAACATTAACAACCTTCGTAAGAATGGAAGAATTGATTTTGCCATACTTGCTTGAATAGCATATTTTACAGAATAATG
>JAITWZ010000012.1 GCA_031284985.1 Mycoplasmataceae bacterium | reverse complement strand
TTGAAAACCGAGAGGTGACGAAAGTCACGCGGGGGTTCGAATCCCTCAGCTTCCGCCATGTCGCGGAGTAGAGCAGTCTGGTTAGCTCGTCAGGCTCATAACCTGGAGGTCATAGGTTCGAATCCTGTCTCCGCAACCATTTAAATTTAGCCCATAGAAGGAAAACTATGAAAACCCTAGCCTTACAACTAGTAATTTGTAATGGTCCTATGGTATAGTGGCTTATTATATCCGCCTGTCACGCGGGTGATACGAGTTCGATTCTCGTTGGGACCGCCATTTAGCACTGATAAAATTTACAAAACAATCTTAGTCATTCAAGACTATGATTCATTTAATCTAATGTCCGACGTAGTGCATCTTTAGCACTTTGAAAACCTTTTTTAGCTGACAATGCAAAATACTCTCGCGCCTTTTTATAATCGCGATTAACACCGTGACCTTCATAATACATTGTGCCTAAACTATATAGAGCCATTGGTTGGTCTTTTTTGATCGCTAATTCAAAATATTCTTTAGCTTTTTTATAATCTCGTTCAACACCCTCACCAAGTAAGAACAAAAGTCCTAAATTATTTTGGGCTTCAGGATTATCTTCTTTCGCTGCTAATTCAAAATATTCTTTAGCCTTAGCATAATTTTTTTTAACACCTTCGCCAAGTAAGAACAAAAGCCCTAAGTTTAGCTGAGCAGTTCCACCTGGAAGTTTCACCGCTAATTCATAATATTTTCGTGCTTTAACATAATCACATTTAACACCGTGGCCATGTTCATACATCAACCCTAAATTAAAATAAGCAGGCAGTGCACCTTGTTTAGCAGCTCTTTCAAAATATTGTTTTGCTTTAGTATAACTTTGTTTAACGCCATGACCAAAAAAATATAAACGTCCTAAATTAAATATCGATTCTGGGTGTGATTTTTTAGCTGCTAATTCATAATATTTTTTAGCTTTAACATAATTTTGTTTGACACCATAACCATTATCGTATAAAACGCCAAGATTACACCATGCGCCTATATCACCTTCTGCAACAGCTAAATTAAAATATTTGCGAGCAAGTGCATATTTTCCACCACCCATGTACTTCATTGCTACTGCATAGTTTGATTTTTTTCTCTCATTTGTAGGATGTTTAATTTTTCCCATTGGATCGTTCTTTAGCTATATGATTAATTATAAGAAAACAATATCAATCACATTATCAAACAATAATATTAAACCTAACATAACAACTACTCTCATTTGTATCTTCTTATTCATCTACAAGAATTATCTATGTTTAGAGTTATGTAAATCCAAGTAACACATAGAAGTGAGAAAAATTTTAGATCTCTTTAAAATTTGGATTTTGGAAAATATCCTTAAATGCATCACTTCAAGATATTAATTTGTTGTTTGGATAGAGTTTGGTAAGTTCATCATAATTTTCACCTTTCCCATATATTATTATGTCGTTTTCCCCTGGCTTCAAATTAAATACTGATTTATAACTCTTGCACAATTTTACTAGCATTCTTACTGAGTGCGCGTTCATCATCAATCCTTTAGAACCAGAAAATTTATAGTTTGATAAGTCGATATCAAGAAGATTTGTTGTATATGGGATCTGTTTATCAATATATTCTTGAGTCAGTTCTATATGTTTACGTTCTCTATGTTTACGTTCTTTATGTTTTTGAGAACTAATTGTTTGTACCATACTCAACTCTATCAATTGGTTAACTGACGATAATTTTAAATCTTCACAATATTTTTTTACTATATTCATCACAAGTGTACAATCATATAATGCATCATGTGCATTGTTGCATTCAATACCTAGAGCTTTTGCAGTGTGTTCTAATCCTGATTCTTCTGTCGCTTTGCCTTTATAAAGTTTTGCTCGTGAAACTCTTATTCTGCCTTGCGTCACATTGTTTCCGGTAACTGACATGTAATATTTTGTTAAACCCTCTAACGTAATCCCTTTTATTTCCTTATATTCTAAATTATATCGTCCACATTCACTTTTAATGTATTGTATGTCTGACACTAAACCTTGGTTAATAATCATAACATCATCGTCAATTAAATTATCAATAATTTTATGTATATCAGTAAAGTCGATTTTAATTTTAGAAATTTTTTCAAGCCTTTCCCTTGTTCAAAAACTAGGTCTAGTAACGGATGGTAAAACAACTTCCTTCTCCAAATTTATTATCGGATTAACATTTATATCTTCTTCTTTTATAATCTTAAAATTTTCATCTAATAAAATATAGCCGAATTGTCATATGTAGGATCGCTGTTTGGCTTTAGGTCAAGAATATATATAATGAAACGGGTCAACTATTTTACCAATTTTATCAACAGCCCAAATACATTCACAATCAAATATTAAATATTTCATATTAGTTACGATTTCCCAAATTAATTACAAGTGGGGAATCTTTTTTGTTAAAGACCATATATTTATTATATAGCTAAAATGAAAAACGTGTGTAAAAGACACTTGTTAATTGATATCAGATGTGGGAAACCCCATATTGATAACTTAATTATAAGCTATGTCCTCGCCTTATTAACTCGGATTTTAAAAGTGTAATGAATTCATTATTTTTCTTCTTAGCAACGCACGTAGTGAATAATCTCGCACCTTCTTCAAGACTATGATCGTCCTCACAATAATATAATGATCAATGTTGCCATTAACAAAATGGCAAGTATTATAGTTTAAACTTTGTTCACCGAAGCATCTCGCAATGATACTTTTTAGAATTTAGTGTGAAAAAAAAGATACTAATCAGTTTCAAAATATGATATTAATTAATATTGGCTTTTCAAACTAATTCTTGTTCAATATTTTCAAACATAAAATACCATTTATATAGGGGCAATCGTACTTGTTTTGTATAATATACTATATATGGGGTATAATTTTCCTAAAATCTCTGGTACATACATCGCTGCAGTAAGTGGTGGTCCAGACTCAATGGCTATGTTGGATATGTATATTAATCATATCTCTCTTGTTTGTCACATCAATTATCATAAACGTCAAGGTGCTTCACGTGATGAAGAAATTGTTATTAATTATTGTAAAGAAAGAAATATGCCTTACAAAATTTTACATGTAACTGATGAAGTATATCGTAAATATTCTGTACACACTAAAAACTTTGAAGCAATTGCAAGAAACATTCGTTATGATTTTTTCCGTGAATGTATCGGTACTGCAGGAACTAATCGTTTATTAGTTGGGCACAACCTTGATGACTTTATTGAGAATGCAATTATGCAACGTGAAAGAAACTCAAAAACTTTATTTTATGGAATTAAACAAATTACTGAACATCATGGTTTAACTATTTTCCGTCCATTTATTGATATCCGTAAAGCTGTTTTAGCTTCATATTGTAATCGTGTTGGTGTACAATATGGTATTGATGAAACAAATGCTTCGTATGAAATTTTACGTAATCGTGTACGTAAATGTGTAGAGTTGTGACCAGATGTATTATTTGGTACATACCTAAGAGTTATTACTAAATATAACAAGAGAAATGCTAGAAAAATTGCTCTTGTTGCACAAGCTTATGAACACTGAAAATCTTCTAACTTTGATATTAAAGTATATCGAACAATCGATAATGATTTATTGCCATATGTTACATACCAATATTTAATTGATAATAATTTAGGACACATTAGTGGTAATAAAATTAATTCTGTTATTGAGTATCTATTTAAATCAGAAGGTGAAAAATTATTACGTCTAGAAGAAGATACATACATTAAATTAATTTAGTTATAATTTCTATTTATAGACTGTACAATACTTTTCACAATATACTTTTTCAGTAATATGCATTTGCTTTGCTTTATAAATATTAATACTTTTATATACAATCGGGATAACTGTTCACATAACAACAAAACCATCTGACACTAAAAATGGCAAGAATGCATCAACCCGTTCGATATGAATTGTTTGCAGATCTAACAATATCCAAGCAAACATACTAGCTAAAAGTGAAACCTTTGAATACATGCTAACTGAATATGTATTGCGTGTGCCAATCAATTTAACAATAAAAGGCACATTAGTAATAATTGATAAGCAGGAATGAAAGGCTGCAATAATATATACTCATGTTCATCCAGTTGGGTTGGAATATGTAGGTTTACCTTTATAATTAGCTACTTTAAAATAAATGGTGATAATTAAACCAATAGCTGTTAATAAACATATAATGATTACAGCAACTGTTATCTTTCAATGATAAAATTTGATTGCTAGACTTTCATCTTTAAATTTACGGCAATTTTTTATTTTGAATATAAATACATAGATTGAAGTATAAAGGTGAATGAACTGACCAATAACATCAGGAATTCAACGAATCAGAATTGCTGCTAATGATATTTGTGGATTAACTAATAAATAAATGAATGATGAAGTAAAAGTAATCGAACTAAAAATGTTATTACATGAGTTGATTCCCAATGTATAACTTGAAAAGGATTTAGTATTTTTTAATTTTTTAACACGATACCAAAAAGGAATACAATTACACATCGAAAGAATGAAGGCAATAATCCCAGTTTCAGCATATGAAAATTCATTATTAAATCATCCATCTTTAATAAAAATAAAACTAACAATGATGTGAATAGATAAAGCAAAAACCAATGAAATAGGTATCAAATATCAAACATTGTCTTTATTGAATATCAGACTTAAAATAATATTTCTTTTTTTCATTTATAACTAACATTAATATTATATAATATTAATATAATGGGAATCGGTAGTAAAAAGATCGCTATTTGTGTAGACTCATCTGCTGGTTTTGATGCAAAGAAATATAATGATGTCTTTATAGTTCCTTTACTTATTAACGAGAATATTGATGGTCGTTCATTTTCTTATAAAGATGGAGTTGATATCACATGTGATGAAGTTTCAAAAAAATTATTAGATGGTTCAACAATTAAAACTTCATCTTCTATTCCTGGTGATATTATAAGTTTATTTGATAAATTAAGCAGCCAATATGATGAAATCATGTGTTTTACAGCGCCACGTTCAATTAGTGGGACATATAACTCATGAGCAATCGCTTTAAGTGCTAACCAATATAAAAACGTACATCTATTTGAACAAACAATGGTTTGTGCACCATTAGAATGAACAATTGTTGATTTAATCAAAGCTCGATCTGCTGGTATTCTAACAGTAGAATTTGTCAACAATTATTTAAAAAAGACATATGGTAAAAAACAAATTGATATTTTAGTTCCAGATTTAAAATATCTTGTGCGTGGTGGTAGAATTAGCAAATTTTCAGGTAATATGGTGAGTATTTTCCAATTGCAAGTTACTGTTACATTAACAGATACTGAGTTAAAGAAGTTTGGAGTTGATGGGTCAGTAAAACGTGCCATTAAGCGTGTGGCTATTGATTGTTTTAGCGAACTAAAGAAGCGTGGCAAAGTTAAACGTATTGCTATTTTTACTAACTCTGTTTGTGATCCGAAATATGATTATAAAAAATTTCGTGACCTTGTTATGCAAGAATTAAAAACTTATATAGGTGGTGGAATCGTAATCGAAGAACACAAATTACCACCTTTTATTATTGCTCATGTTGGCCCTAATTACGTAGGTCTAGCAATGGAAGTTGTATAATATACATATGAGCGATAGTATATTTGCACCGCAAGTAAAAGACCGTAATTATTGACTAAAATTAATTATTTGTGGTCTTAGTGCCATTATATTAGTTTGTAGTTTATTCCGTATTCCTTATACTGGTTCATTCGTAGATTCATATATATTTGATTTTTTATTCGGGACATTAAAATATGTTGTTTATGTGTTTCTATTCATCATATTATTGCAGATTTCATTCAAATTAAAAGTATTTAAAAAAATTCGTTCATTTAATTGACATATCATTTTAGGACTATGTTTGTTGACACTTTCATTATTAATTGCTTTTAGTTGATTGGGTGGTATTGTAAGAGCAGTTAGTGATGGTAACTCAGATTTAGGTATCCCCACAATTGGTGATGGGACAATTTCTTTGTATTTAACAGCATTTGCTAAATATGCTGGTAATTATACTAATTACAGTTTTTTTATCAATACTTATATTAGTGGTGGATTTATTGCAGAATGTATCTACGGTTTATTAACATATATAGTAGTAATGTTTAGAGACTATTTTGTGGTTGTTGCTGTAATATTTTTTGTGCCATTGGCAATGGAAGGTATATTCCAATTACGTGGCGGTAGTATTGTATTAAGAAAAAAAGGTCATATTAAGAAAAATTCTGCCAATGTGGAAGACAAGGTTGCTGATGAAGCTGATGGTGCTAAAAAAGCAACAGATTCAATGTCTCACCACAAAGTTTATCATGTTGGTACAATGAAAATTAATTTAAATAAAGAGGCTGATGCTATTGCTGCTGTACCAATTGCACAAGCAGCCCCTGCTCCATTAACTATCAATGATTTATTACAAGTAAATGCAGGTACAAAAAAATTAGACATTAAAAAAATTGATCAAGAAACTATATCAGCGACAAAAAAAATTCTAACAAGTGACTTAAAAGTATCTGCTCCATATACAGCTTCTGTTCCTGATGAAAAGATTAAGGACGAAACAACTGATGGATATGATGTTAACCACAAGTTTGCATTAGATATAATCGCAAAAATTAATGATGTAATAAAGGCGCATGAGCTTAACATTAAATTCGTAACTCTAACTACTATGCCGCTATACTCACTTTTCAAATACCAAGGTAGTGATGAAAGTGAAATTGAGAAATTGCTTGAATATAAACGTGAATTTTCAAAAGCAATCGATCTTGAAAAATTTGCTATTTCATTAAAAGGAAAAGTGGCTACATTTGAACTTAAAAACCCTAAGCCTTTCAAGATTGCTTTGCGTTCTGTAAATAATACTGAAGTTATGCTATTAGGAATTGACACTGAACGTAAACCAATCGCTCTAGATAATAGTGATGTGTCTAATTTAGCGATTTTTGGTAAACAGGGTTCTGGAGCAAGTATGTTGTTATCAAATGTCATTACTGCCTATGTTAAAACAATTGATTTGAAAAATAACCACATCTACATTCTAGCTTGTGATGATGCACCACGAACTGTTTCTAATATATATAGTGACTTAATATATTTGAAAGACCATATATATCGTGGTAGTAAGAATAGTATTCAGCAATTGGAAAAGATGATTGAAGAAGATATCACAAAACAACATTTTATAATTATTGAAGATTTTAATAAGATTATTGAGAAAGACTTAGTTAACCGTGACAAAATTATTGCATTAAGTGTAAAGGTAGCAAAAGCTGGCGGAAAATTATTCTTAACTTCAAAAGTAGCTTCAAACATTGTGGCCAACCCTGAATTATTATCTAAACTTGATGCTTTTGTAGTCTTTGCTGTTGAAACTGATGCAGAAAGTGAGCGCTTAATTGAATCATCACAAGCTAGTACATTGCATGGTAATGGTGATGGATATCTATTAGTTAAATCAAATGGTAAAATTCGTTTCCAAGCATGCTATACAGGTGCACACGAACTTAAACAAATTATCATGGCTTTAAACGAAAAATATAAATAAATGCAACTATTTTAATTTTTCTGTTATTATATAGTGTAGGAAATAACACATAATAATGAATTTTGTAGCAATAATAGGAATAGTAGAAAATAAAGATGTTCAAACTAAGAATAACTCCATCATCACCGTTAAGGTGGAAAAACCATTCGTTGAGAATGAAAACGATGAATGATATGAGCTAATTAAGTGCGAAATTAATAACGAAGACTTTAAACAAGAAATTGAAAAACTTAAAAAAGGTGATATTGTTGGTATCAAAGGTCGAATCCAATCATATAAGAATTTCCAAAATATCTTAAGTGAAAGAATACAAATATTCTAACAAGATTAAAATCTAATTAGTAGGTAGTCCATCAACATAAAAGATTGTTGAATGAATTAGTGGCTTTTTAGCAAAATACTTTTCGATAAAAAATAAAGCAGTTTTTTGAATAATACTTTTGATTTCTGCATCATTGATGATAGTATTTTTATTTTTCATCACTTCTTCTAAATTGCTTCTAATACCATGAGTGGTTTTTAAAATTAAATCAGGAATGGTACGAGCATCAAAAGAACCACGAACTGCAATAACTGGTGTTTCGGTAATACGTTTAGTTGTACGATCAAGCACAATTGTTATGCCAACAATTCCATTTTGTGAAAGTATTTGACGATTTTTTAAGATATTATCCTTATCGGCATTTACCTTATTACCATCAACAAAAACATCATATATTTCAACTCTTTCATCTAAAATTTTAGCACGATTATTTAATAGACCAATTTTTTGTCCATTGCTTACTTGGATTACTCGGTCTTCAACTATACCAACTTCATTACCCTCTTGTCGTAAAGCTGCTAGCATCTTGAATTCACCATGAATTGGAACAAGGTATAGTGGATTAATAAGTTTGATTAATAACTGCAACTCCGTTTGCGTAGCGTGACCTGAAGAGTGGATTTTACTTTCATGGTTACTTATAAAAATATTGACACCAACACGATACAACTTGTTTAATAAGGATTGAACACTCTCAAAGTTACCAGGAATAGGATTAGAAGAAAAAATAATCGTGTCATCTGGTTGTAAGGTAATAGCTCGATGATTGCCCATTGCCATTTGATTTAAAGCTGCCATTTCTTCACCTTGTGTACCTGTTGTTAAAATTAAAACTTCACTAGGAGATAAATTATTCATTTCAAGTGGTGAAATTATTGTTCCGTTAGGAACATTTAATAATTTGGTTTCAATTGCCACACGTACATTGTTATCCATACTTCTACCAAAAATTACAATTTTACGGCCATTTTGTATTGCCACTTCAATTATTTCTTCAATACGGTGTAAATTAGAGGCAAAAATTGTAACAATTATTCTAGCAGCACAAGTTCTAATAATCTTGCTCAACTCGTCTATTACATATTTTTCACTAATTGAAAATCCTGGTGTTTGGGCGTTAGTACACTCACACATCAATATATCAACTTCTCGACGTCCAACAATGGCCATTTTATTAATATCACTTTCATCTCCACTTGTTAAGAAATCAAATCTGAAATCACCAGTAGTACATATAATACCATTTGGTGTTTTAAAACATATTCCAAAGGCGTCAGGAATTGAGTGACACACACGATAAAAGTCAATAATGAAATGTTTTGTTTCAACATTGATAACTGTGTATAAATTATCTTGTTTTTCCAAGTAGGTTTTTAATTGTGGTTCATTATTTTTGCTAACAAGGATAGAATTGTCGTTAATTTCTTGAAAAACATGAGGTTTTATTCCTGAATGCTCTTTTAATTTTCGTTCAACAATTTTAATTGTTAATTTTCCGGCAAAAATTACAGGAATACTAACTCTTTTAAGTAAATAAGGGATACCACCAATGTGATCTTCATGTCCATGCGTGATTATCATACCTTTAATTTTTGATTGGTTAGTAACTAAGTACTCAAATGGACAAATAATACAACTAAAGCCTAAAAAAACGTTTTTATCAACGAATTTATTACCACAGTCAATAATTCAAATTTCATCATCGTGTTCAATGATGTACATGTTCTTTCCAATTTCTTCAATACCACCTAAGGCAAAAAGTTTTGTAGGAATAGTATTATTCAATTTTTCCATTATATATTACGCACCTTGTCGAAACTAATTAAGTTAATATTATTATAACACATACAAATTAATTATTAAAAATTACTGCCTTTCATATTAAAAATTTAAAAATAATTCTATTTTATCCTTAGGCCATGAATTAGCTTTTAATAGCTCAATAGCCTTTGTTTCTTGTTTTAGACCACCAAAATATAATTGTGCTAAAAATACTATTGGTAAGCAAATAGCTACAGTATCACCACCATCACGAAGCAGCTCTAGAAAAAAAGTTTGTGCTTGACGAATTTTCTTAATTGCCTTTAGATAGTTTAATTCAGCTTCGTTGTAACGTTTTTGATTGTGGTATAAAACAGCAAGATTAAATAGGGCTTTAGCACTTCCTAAATCAATCGCCTTCAAATACATTTGTTCTGCTTTATCAAATTCATTGTTTTTATAATGCAATAAACCTAAATTTGAATATGCTTCAATATCACCCGCATCAATAGCTTTTTGATAATATGTTTGTGAATCTGCAAACATATTAAGTTCAAAAAACAAACAACCTAAATTATTGTATGCTTCACGATAATTTTGTTCAGCTGCTAATGACAAATATTTTTTAGCATTTTCGTAATCTAGTTTATTATAATATAAAATACCTAAATTATTAGCTGATCTCTGGTCACCTTTTTCAGTTCCTAAAGTTCATGCTTCAATAGCAGCGTCATAATAATTATTATCATAGTAAGCTCGACCACTCTCAAGAATACCACTCAAGTTTGACTCTTCTATGTATTTTTTGTATTTTTTGTCAATATGTTTTTTCTTGATTCGTATTTCCATTTAATGAATTATTTCTTAACTTTTGCCTTAGCAGTTTTAGAGGCATGAGCAGCAACAAAATCATCTTGTTCATTTTCAGTCTCTTCAATATCTTTTTTAACAGCAAAGCGATTATAACGCAAGTCCATAATGATGTTGTTAATTACTGGGATTGCAACAAATACGAACATTGTGACTCAATAAATAATTGAAGCAGTTAAAATCGTAATATGTGGATTACCATCAAAAAATATTCCTATCTCAGGGGTAGGACTTGAACCTTGAGTAATGGCACGAGCGAGATATGTATAGAATGAAACATAACCAACAGCAGCAATCATACCAATTGTAGCAATGATAGCTATTGGTATACCAAATCAACGATTAGAAGTCGGTATATGGTGATGAGTCTTAACAAAACGATTAATTAGAACAAAAATTGCTAATAAGCCAAAACCAATGAAAATTACGAAAGTAACACAGTTACTTGCTAAATCAACTATTTCGTCAGTGTTCATGATAATTGATGGGATACCAGCCACAGCAAAATAAAATAATACCATTACTCACGTGGCAACTACACCAGACATATTTTTTTTGCATTTTGTAATTTTACGAACAAGAACTGAGCCAACTAACAAATTATCATCAATAATATTTTCAAGATAGTTAACACTTCCTAAACCAATAGCGTTAAGACTTGAAATAGCTGCTATAAACAGGAAAACACCAAATATTCGTTCCAATGAGCCATGGAATTCTTCAGGAAAAAGATTATTAAATGCTTCAATAATTGTAGCAGATCCAGATATTAATTGACAAATTGTTATTGTTAAATATGTTAAACCAACAATCAATATACCCACACTCAAAATAATTGGTAAACTTTTACTTGAATTTTTAATTCTTTTGGATACTGAACCAACAACCATAAATCCGTCAAAAGCAAACAAAATAGCAGGCAATGAACTCAACATACCTGTAAAACTAAACTCTCTGGATTCAGTGGCAGAAGAAGCAAAATAACTCTTATCAGGGGCAACAATAGATGCTAATACAGCAATGAGGATCAAAAATAAAATTGGTACGTATTTTATAAAAGTTCCATATTTACCAAAAGCAACTCCAAATTTCTCAGAGAAAACGTGAATACACGAAATAATTAACATAAAAACAAAACTAACTATGAAAACTATATATATGTGTGTATCTCCATGACCAACTCCTAAAATTGATAAGAATGCCTCACTGGCAAATATTGAGACTATAAAAAATAGAAATGTATAGTAAATTAATGGTACAAAAACTTTAAAGAATAAACCTAAGCGACGTCCAGAAAAAACACGATGCCAGTCACCCAAGTCATTCATTTGTTTGTTAGAAACTTTTGCACTTAAAACTTCACTAAGAGTAAGGATAACACACATGATGATGAAGAAACCAATAACCCAAGCTCCAAGAACTCCTCATGGATTATTACCATTACTTCGAAGGACACCACCATTTTTAAAATATATACCTATACCAACAACAGAGTTGATAAGAATTAAAATAGCGCCAAAAATACCGATAGCATTAGAAGTGCTAACAGCAGGTGCAGATGTAGTATTAGCAGCGTTTTTTGAAGCCATATACTATATATTATATAGTATGATAAGAATATATAAATATTTATAAACTAGAAATTCAGTATTTTAGTAACAATATTAATGTTTTCATAAAAACCAACCAATTTTGTACATGCTTCATAATAACCTTATGTTTAACCTCTGTCAATTTATGATATTTTTTAAAATTTAATGTCATTATTATATAGACACTATGACAAATAAAATTGACGTTCAAGCAAATATTTTGCTATACCGTAAAGCAAATGAATCCACCTATAATAACCTCGCCTTTCGTTATAAAGCGCATGCAAATGTACTAATTGGTAAAATTAATAACAATTACCTTAAAAAGACCAACGGCAACTGCCCTGTATGTCAAGCTAAGATGATCAAGCGTGGAAAAAATTCCAAAGGATTTAACTGTTACTATTGTCCAAAATGTAAAAAATTTCACACAGGTAGTGAAGGTACATTTTTCTGAAACAAGAAAATTGAACTATGGCAGTATCTAGCAATTATTGACTTACTAATTGAATCTAATAGCATACGACAAATAAGTTTTAAATTACGAATCTCGGTTCCTTGAGTCTTCCATATTCGAAATATTGTTTTATCAATAATTGATTCAGTTGATAAAACAAAATTATCAGGTAAAGCTTATTTTGATGAAACATATTTTAAGAACCCTGAAAAAGGTGTTTGAAATACTATGCCGTACCGGAACAATAAGTGAGAAAGAACCAAGAAATTAAGAGGCTTAAGCAAACAAAAAACATGCTTATATACAGCGGTTGATGAAGGTGGAAATTTCTTTGCTAAAGTCTCGTGTGAAAATGGTAAGCCAAGTTTATTATCTACTGATACAGCATTAGCTGACTTAATCAAGAGTTCTAGTATTGAATGTGCGATTACAGATGGTGAAGCTTCATATAAAAATTTATTTAAATATAGACAGATCGAACACCGTGTTATTGATTCAAAAAAAATGGCAAAGCTAAACAATATACACGAGAAGATGAAAGCTTGGTGCGCAAAGTTTGTTTCTATATCCAAAAAATATATGCAACTATTTATAAATTTATTTTGATTTAAATATGATGATTATTATGGATGTGCAGTTTCTAAATGGAAAACATTTGTGCAACTATTTTATAGAAAAGTAATATACAATATCTGATTATAGATAAAGACAATGCAAATTGATTTAGCTTGATTAATCA
>JAITWZ010000015.1 GCA_031284985.1 Mycoplasmataceae bacterium | reverse complement strand
TCCCATGTTTGTGTAATATTCAAAGAAAATCCTCTACTTTGCTACGAGGACGAAAACAACATGTCTCCCTCAACACCTTACATTCGTCGCCAGACAAATTATGTAATGCTCTATATTCTAGATCATTAAGTGCTCTATCATTTCAAAATACAAATTTTTTTTCCATATTTTATAACTCTAAGTTACTAATTTTTTCGTCAATTAAGTTCCCTCAAAACAATTCAACGCATGTCATGGTAATCATTAAAAGTATTATATATAAGAGTAATTCATCGTAACTATGTCAATTATCTGAGTAGACAATTATTTCATTATAACTTATGTGATGTTTTAACCAAAAATGTTACCACTTTTACCTATCTACCACTCCCACTATAATAATATTTATTTAAATTTGATATAATATATGTGTGAATAAGAATATCCCCGTTAAAATTGGTATATCATTCCTAATAGCAGCAGCTGCTTGCCCTATTTTTTTATTATCAAGTTGTGGTGGACAAAAATTTTTCAAATACCCAAAAGCAGAAATGCAGGCAGCTTTTGAAACACTCGACTCATACCTCAAAGAACATGAGATTCCAAAAGCAGTTGGTGCAGCAGATTATAGTCTAGCGCGAAATAATGATGGCAATCTTTTAACTTATCTTAAAACTAATTTATCAATGGATATGTTATTCCGTGGGATGTTATATACTTATATTATTCAACCAATATACCCATACACAAATGATATTTCTGCTACATATTGAGAATACTTACAAAAAAAAGTAGGGGCTGACTCATGTGAAGTTAGTAATTTTGTTCTTGCTAGCGACACAGCCAACAACACTTTTAACCTCACTATGGATGAAATTTTTAAAGCAAATGAGACTACAATATATGAAGCTGTGACTGAAAAAGATTTAACAAGGGTTGCTTTATCATATGCAAATGACACCATTACTTTTAAATTTGGTTATACTGAATATGTCGATCATGAAACAGACTATGTACGTAACTATAATTATGTAATCACCAAAACAGATGATGGGTTTTCGTTTACTAATCATGCCTTTGAACCAGCTGAAGTTGACGATGAAAGTATTAACGCTGCCTTTTATGATATTGATTCATCAGGTTTGTACTTACCACTAAGTCCTGAACGTTATATTAATTTCAGCAATAATTTTTTAACACTAATCTCGTACTATGATTGAACCGATATACAACTACCATCTCTTCAGAATAGTTAATTAGTCTTAATCTTAACATTAATATTTGTGAATCCTTTTGTTTGCATTGCTGGTGGTTCACCAACGTTTCTAGCTAGTATAGTTTTTAATACCATATTACTGTAGTAATAATTCCTAGTGGTACAAATAGAGCTGAAATCTAAAATAGTTCTTGCTATTTTACTTGTATTGTTGCCTTTGAACCACCGCCTGTTGATTTTTTTACTTTCTTATATACTAACCATGATAACCAGAAAAACAAACCTAATGTTACACCGAATATAACCATATATTTACGATTAGCTTTCTTTTTTAAATCAGCAATCTCTTGAGCTGGGACAATAAATTGTCCATAATATGTATCAATAGTAGCTGCTCGCATATAGTTACCAATAATCACTCATAGATGTATACTTAAAGCACCAACAAACCCAAGGACAAAGATCAAGAAAGCAACAAAATATCCATTGTTACCTGCAACTAATGGTAGGGTAAATGCTTGGCTTGTTCAACCACCAGTACTTCATGAAATTAACATACTAAATAAAATACCAAAGAAGGAAATGGCATAAACTAGTCCACACAACCAGTTAGCTTTGATGTGAGCAACCTTGACATTTTTATATACTTTGATGATGTTAACAGTCACTGGTTTTGAAGCATTAAAATCAATGCCTTTAGCTTCTTGGCAGAACAATCGAAAACGTACCGCATATATTATTAGTAATGCTAGTGTGACAACAAGTGAAATAATTGAAACCATTGGAATCAAAACCTTTGTCACACTCACATCACCATTAATAGCATGTACTGATAGAACAATTCCAGTAATTAGCGTAGCTAAGAAAGCAAATGCACACAAAACAGTTAAGTACATAACTCTTTTGATCTCTTTCTTATAAAATTTAGGAAAAGCACTATAATTAACATTCACTTTACCAATTGTCTTAGTTAAAAAAGATGATTTTTTAGCTCGCGTCTTTGTAGCATCTGTTGCAGGTAATGATATGTTTCTAGTAATTCCTGCAATATCATCATGGGTGATATTACCTTCATTGTTTAAATATGCTGGAAGAGCAGCATTTGAAACAACATTAGGCACAACTTCTGCCATTTGTATTGAACTATTACGCTTAGATGATATAACTTTAACATCATTGAAGTCAATATTATTACTATGTAACGGATCTTTATAGATGTTGTTAACATAGGTCTCAAGATCATCAGTAACGCTCATTTCCTTCATGTTAGTTTCATATTGTTGATCTACATGTTGACGTACTTGTGGAGAAATTTCCTTTAAATGTATGGAGCTTCTTTCACCTAAAGAAGTATCAGCAGGTGGTGGTATCAATATTGTACCATTGGCTGAGGAATTGTTAGGAATAAGTAATTTTGTATTGCTTTGCACGTTTTAATTATAAATGCAAAATATCATATTTCTCAATATTTATTTCCTATATATTTATATATAGAGCAAATAGCTTTTTAGACTACTTTTTAACAAAACTCCATAAAATTAACCACTGATAATGTACATATTTTACTTATACGAATAAAGTATAAATTTATACACTATAGTATATTTGTACAAAATATACCCATTTCATTTTAAATTTATTGTATAATATAAATATATGGCACAACAATCTGCTCCTACATTAATTACCCCAACAGAAGTTCAAGTCCTTGGACAGAAACATTCTAATATTCTAGCAAAATCATTAATGGTAGCTGGAATTGGTTTTACATTAATTACAGTTTTTGCTTTTATCATTAACTATTTCATGTATAAAGCATTATTGTCAACTTTTGAAGGCGAAGGTAGCATTGGATGATTGGTTGGTTTATTAGCAGTTGCTGGAGTTTTTGCAATTGTTTCAATGATTATGTCTGTTTTTCTTGCTCGTAAAATAAATACAGCTAGTCTTACATCATTGCTTATTTACTTTGCTGTTGACATTATTTCTGAGAGTATATTATTTGGCTTCCTTTTCACAGCGGCACAACTTGAAGGTCTAAAATTTGAATATTTGGCATTAGCTTTTGCCATTACTGGTGTAGTTTTAGCACTAACAGGAGTATTTAGTCGCTTTCTTTCAACAAAAGCAGCTGTATCTTTGAATAAATTTTGCTGAATTGCTACTATCATATCTTTGGTAATTTTATTGCCAATTTGTATTATGACATTCTCAGGTCTTATAGGTGATACAATTTGATTAATAATGTCTGTTGTTATGTGTATTCTAGCTGTTTTAACAATGTTATCAACTTTCCACACTATTAGAAAATCATCAGTTTACCTTGAAATGTTGGATGATGCAAAAGTTAAACGAAATTACACTATGATATTTGGTTTTATGTTATTATCGCAAATCATGATGTTGTTGTGATATCTAATAAGAATACTTATAATTTTTGGACGTAATTAATTAAAGTGCCTATAGTCGGATATTCATTCAATGACAGCAACCTATCGATTGATAGTGGTGTCATTACGTTAAAAGATGAATATATCAAGAAATATGGTTATCGTTTCAAAAAAATTACTGGGACAAGATTAGCTGACATTTTAGGCTTTGATAATTACTCATCACCATTTAAAACATGGTTACAGATTGTTCAGCTATTTAAAGATGATATGGACCCTACACTGGCTGATGTTGGTAACACCATTGAGCCAATAATTAGAGAATTTGTCACTAAACAACTTAAGATTGAATATTGTGTACATGATCCTAAAACTGTTAATTATGATGTTTTTAAAAGTAATAAGATATTTGGAGGAATACCAGATGGTGAGCCAATGACTTTAGGTAAAATTGATTATAGCACAGATTTGCCGATGCTAGAGGTAAAATCTAGTTCCATTGATAAACTTAAATATGAAACCAATGCAGACCTACAGCTTCGGATGATAAAAAATGAACGCGGTGAACCAATCGTTGTCAAACCTAATGGTAAAAAAGATGAATGATTTGAAAATGGTAAACTAGTTGTATCAAAAAAATATCAATTCCAATTGGCGCTATATATGTATTTAAGAAAAGCAAAATATGGTGTATTTGCAATTGGCTTTTTACAACCAATAGATTATGTTAGCCCACAAGCATTTAATCCGCTTGAAAGAGAAATACGTCTATTAAAAATGAGCTTTGACCACCAGAAGTTTGAAAAATACATTAATCAAGCTACCACTTGATATGAGAATCATGTGGTTAAGGGTATCTCACCTAAAATGACTAATGAGGATCAGAAGTGGTTAGAGAAACAGATGCAACTCCTACGTAAAAATAGCGACACTGCTCAATAATCATATTTACTTTATACTAATAATGGCATAGTATTTGTCTGACTATATTAAAGTGAATTCTATATTCTCCTATTCTTTCATTCGTTATTGAATTGTAGCACAATGAATGATGCTTCTATGACTATTGGCCAACTATTTTTATCATGTTTACTAACACTATACTGTTTGCAAAACCCATGTTGTGAATTACATATAGATAGCTCAGGACCTATAACTAATCCCTATTGTACATTACAGAATTAATTCCTGAACCATCACCACTGACATAACCAAACCATGCATTAAAATAACCAGCTGGTTGAGTGGGAATATTGGTTACATAAATAGCACATTGGTCAAGGTAACAATTGCTATTAGTGAAGTAGGTATTTTTTAATAATTCATTATAAGGTATTGGAATAAAGTTGTAGTATGATGTATCTGTTTCAATCCGTGCTCCAATTGAGACATTACGAAGGTTTGCACAACCACCAAATGGTTCAACATCTCAATCCATCAGGTTAATGGCATCAATACGTGTTAAACTTGTACAATCGCCAAAAGCTTTAGTGCCCAAATAATATAAGTTGGGAATCGATAGTCGTTCAATACTGCTACAATTTAAGAAAGCACTACCTTCAATAGTAATACCTCACATGTCGATATTATTAGCAATCCACATACGATCTGGTGGACTAGCTGGTTTAGAACTAATTGGTGTATCAGATAGGATAGAGACATTTTTAAGTTTTGTCAATCCCATGAAAGCTCCATATTCAATCAATTTACAATCTTGTAATTCCAATGTTTCTAAATTAGGGAATGAATCTACAAAAGCTAATGGACCAACTGTTAGACCAGACGCATCTTGTGCTGAAGTATTTAATTGGACAAATTTCTTAATATTGGTTTTTCGTAATCCGTTAAAAGCATTAGGAGCAATTGCAGTGATACCATTTGGAATTTGTATTGTATCATAATAAACAAAGTTAGGATCATTAACCTTTGCAGCTTTAATACCATTACATGTATAACCAGAAATGTCTAACCAATCTTGAGGAATAATTCCACCAGCATCAATAGCACTATT
>JAITWZ010000004.1 GCA_031284985.1 Mycoplasmataceae bacterium | reverse complement strand
GCTACCACCAATATTTGTGCTGTACTACAGATCTTAGCTAAATTTTTAGTATGAGAGTGGCAGATGGTTACTGTAGCATTTTCTAATAACATTAAAGCAGCTAATGGTTTGCCAACAATGTTTGATCGACCAACAATCACCACATGTTTTCCATCAATACTCACCTTGCTTCTTTTAAGCAATTCTACAATTCCTAGAGCTGTACATGGATAAACACCCTCAATCTTCTGTTTTTGCGTCCATAATGACCCAATATTAGTTAAATTGAAGCAATCCACATCTTTGATAGGGTCAATTGCAGAAATGATGGCATTCTCGTCGATACCTTTTGGTAATGGTAATTGGACTAATAAGCCATGGATGTTGGAATTATTGTTAATAGTTTTTATTTTACTAATAATTGCAGCTTGTGACACATCTTCCTTTAATTTAAATAATTGACATTTGAAACCCAATCTAGTACAGACATTCATTTTATTACGGATATATATATTAGAAGCTGGTAAATCCCCAACCTGAATAATCGCCAAAGTTGGTACAAAATGCAGCTTGTTGAGTTTTAAAATTTTTTGCTGTAATTCGCTATAAATTTCATTGCTTATTCTTTTACCGTCTAATAAAATCATTAATTCATATCCTTACTATATAATAATATTATAATGAGTGCGCAAAACGATAACGATATTGTTACTGTCAGTAATAACAAAAGTGGTGACACAAATTCACCTTCGCCTCAACTTGGTGAAGCTGGTGCTGCCAAACCTTCAAAAAAACGTTCATTAATTAAAACTATAATCTTTTTAGTTATTGCTTTTGTTGTAATTATCCTTATTTATAATTCATGTACTCCTAAATCTATTAGCATAAATCCAAATACTGTTCGTTATACTGATGGTTATATTGTCATAAGTGCTCGTAATGGTAAGGGAAATCCTGATGCTAATTTAAAACTTAAAGGTGATCCTGCTAAAATGGATGACTTCTATGATAGTACATACGCTGAGGCATATTTCTCATTTGAACAACAAACTAGTTGAATATTCTATAGCCGTGTTCTAAATGAGAAAAATAATGAATATACTGTTTCTTACCGTGTCACATACAATTATGCTGATGAGACTTGACACATTGGTCAATATGTTGCTAAGGATGAAGATCTTGATGACCCTGTTAGGAATTGGATTAGCAACACAACTACCAACCGTTGTCTATTACCAGAAAATTCAACACCATGATGGTACTATGTTTTACAATTTGGACCAACTGTTTTACTTTTATTACTATTTGTGTGAATGATGCGTAAAGCTGGTGGTGGAGCCATGGGAATGGGTGGAGATGAATCTATCTTCTCAATGGGTAAATCACAAAGTAAATTGGTTCGTTCATATGTAAAATTTGCTGATGTTGCTGGTATCCAAGAAGAGAAAGATGAGTTAATTGAAATTGTTGACTACTTGAAACATCCAAGCAAATATGTAGCCATGGGTGCACGTACTCCAAAGGGTGTAATCTTATATGGACCTCCAGGTACTGGAAAAACATTGTTAGCAAAAGCAGTTGCTGGTGAAGCTGGTGTGCCATTCTTCCAAGTATCAGGTTCAGCCTTTGATGACATGTTAGTGGGTGTTGGTGCTAAACGTGTACGTGACCTATTCAACAAAGCTAGAAAGAGTTCTCCATCAATTGTCTTCATTGATGAAATTGATTCAGTAGCATCAAAACGTGGTAAATTTGACATGAGTGGTGGAGGTGGAGTTGCTGACCAAACAATTAACCAACTATTAGCTGAAATGGATGGATTTAGTACTAAGAGTGGTATTGTGGTAATTGCTGCTACGAATAGAATTGATGTCTTAGATGAAGCTATTTTAAGACCAGGAAGATTTGACCGCCACATTCAAGTATACTTACCAGATATTAAAGAACGTGAAGAAATTTTATTAATCCACTCACGTAATAAAAATATCTCAACTTCTGTTTCGTTAAATGATATTGCACGAAGAACACCAGGGATGAGTGGTGCACAATTAGAGAACGTGTTAAATGAAGCTACCCTACTAGCTGTCCGTCGTAACAAAAACGTTATTGGAACAAGTGAAATTGATGAAGCAATTGATCGTGTATTAGCTGGTCCTGCTAAAAAATCACGTGTCATCACAGAAGATGAACGTCGTCAAATCGCTGTACATGAAGCTGGTCATGCCCTTGTTGGTTTATTTACACCAGGTAGTGATATTGTTGAGAAAATTACAATCATTCCTCGTGGTATGGCAGCTGGATATACTGTTTCTAATCCAGAGAAACAAGAACGTCGTATCCAAACAAAGAAAGATCTATTAGGTCTTATTACCCAATTGTTAGCTGGTCGTGCATCAGAAGTTGTGGTATATGGACAAGAGAATGTATCAACAGGTGCCTCTAATGACTTGTATCGTGCAACAACAATGGTCAGATCAATGGTTATGCAATTAGGTATGAGTAGTGTTGGAATAACACAATTAGTACCAAGTGAAGGTACAACAAATGCCTATGCACAAAAACTATATTCTGAAGATACAGCACAAAAAGCTGACCAAGAAGTTGAAAAATTCCTTGTTACTCAATATGAAGTTGCTGAAAAGATTATTAAAGATAACCGTGATGAGTTAGAATTAATTGTTGAAACATTATTAGTATTAGAAACAATTGTTCGTGCACAAATTGAATACATCCACACTAATAAAAAATTACCAGAAGAAGTTGCTGCTGCTAAGAAAGAAACAGACGCTAAAAAAGCCGCTACTCATCCTAAAAAAGATGAACCTAAAAAAGACTAACGTTCTTTCTTTCATCCAACTTAGTAGTTTATATAAAACAAAATATCATTTGCCGAATCAAAAGATATTACTACAGATAATTTATAGTTGTTCACATCTAGTTAATTCTTTAGCAACTTTCACACAGTATCGTAACCAACCTATTGACTTTTCCATTAAAGAACTCGAGAAGCAAATTAAACTATATCAAGAACATAAACCAATTGAACTAATAAATCAAGCACCAATTACTTTCTTAAATACAAAAATTAGTGTTGCTAATCAAGTGTTTATTCCCCGAGTAGAAACTGAATTTGTTGTCAACCAGGCTATATCATTAATTAAGCAACATCACTTTCATCATGTTTTTGATCTATGCTGTGGTAGTGGAGCAATTGGTATTAGTATTAAAAAATCAGTTCCAACTTGCACAGTAACCAGCGTGGATATTAACCAGCAATGTATTTTATGTACAAAGAGAAATGCCAAGGCTAACCAGACCAGTATTAAGGCTGTATGCGGTGATTTTATTAAGACAATGATTAACAGTAAGACCAAAGCTGATATAATCGTCTGTAACCCACCTTATGTTGCCAAAAAGGATTTATGCCAGCAATATTTCCAATATGAAAATAAGATCAGTTTTAATAATAGTGCTGATGAATTATATTTTTATAAAACAATCATTGAAAATATTGATCGCATTTGTAATCAGAAGCATTTTAGTATTGTTTTTGAAATTGGCTATAACCAAAAACAGCCATTACTGAAATTTTTAAAAACTACCCCATGATACTCATATGCAAAATTTTCTAAGGATTTACAAAACAATTGACGGATTCTTGAGATCACTTACCAAGATCATAATGATGTAATCCGCAAAGAAATGCTATGCAAATTAAATAAAGGTATAAAAGACAAAGCCTTACTTGATAAAAAAATAAATACTTGGTTAATTGATTTTTTAACAGATTATAAAGCAAAATATATTGCTTTATACTACCCATTAAAAATTGAACCAAACATATTGCTGACCCTGAAACACTTATTAGATAATAAATTTAAAATATGCTTACCATGTATTACCAACCAAAGATGTGGTTTTAAAGAAATTGATAGGATGAATTTCCCTTCTGAAACAGTCCATGGTATCAAACAGCCAACCAGTAAAAAATGAGTGGATTTAGAGAAAATAGGGGTGGTAGTTTCTCCTTGTGTTGCATATACTGGTAATTACCGCCTGGGATATGGAACAAATTTTTATAACAAACTACTTACTGGTAAAAACCATACAACAGTTCTAATCGGCTACAAACTTCAAAAACATGACGGTATTCAAATCAAAAAACATTATCTTAAATATACATTTATAAAGACTTTTTAACAACTATAATTACCTGTTTTTTATATCTTTATATAATATGCATAGAAGTACTTATGTCTTATATTCCACCCCCAGCAAGTAACACAAACAACAACAGTTATCTACAAAAAAAAGATTTAAGTGAAAGCTATAAGGCAATTTTAATATTAAGTGGATTAATAATAATGCAGTTTTTTGTATTCATTCTAGTGTGTATTTTAACTGCTCGTGAAGATAAGCAGGCATTAACATTATTTTATGTATATTTACTAACTTATGGATTGGTAGTTGCTGAAGCATTTATCTTTTACCGTTCCGCCTACTTTGATGTTAAAAATAGTAATTTAAAAATTTGGAAATATTACTTCTTGCTAGTATTTGCACCAATTGCCAATCTTGGAGCTATATATTTTTTAGGACTTATTTACTTTAAATTTAAAGGGCTAGATAGACAAATCGATATCCAATATAAACAGCAGATGCAACAAATTAAAAAATTTGAAGAAATTAGTAAACAACAGCAGCAGCAAGAAAATAAACCAACTCAACAACACGACTAGAGAGCTACTTAAAATTACTCTCACTTTATAGATTCTTTACGCATGAAATCAAAGGTACTAAGGTAATTGATATTAAAATGTTTGCAGATGTTTGGTATCTGGATTTTTTCATTGTTATTACTATCAAAAGTAGGACTGTATTTTTCATCAGTTACAATTATTGAATTCGGATTGGAAAGAGCTGCACACACTAATATATATATCTGCGTGACTTAAAAAATGTGATTTTTGTGCATCAGTAGTTTTAAGTGATTCTATATACTTGGAAACAGTTACTAAACTATCATTAGAAGCGGTAGTTGAAAAATATTTGGCATTCTCTTTAATCCAAGTTGACAGACCGTGATGATCGGATTTTATTTCATCTTTTACTCTCTGTATGCTAGAAATTATTTTAGAGTCAAAAAGGACATGCAATTTTTCTCAAAATTTTGGTGCGATATCTAAAGCGTAATAGCGTTTTGCTGATTCTAAAAATATATTTGTGTCAAGAAGATACATTAACTAAATCTCCTATTTATTAAATATTGCTTAAAAGTGTTCTCCTTGACGTTTAAAAGTGAATAGGCCTCATGATATGTTGTATCACCACTAATAGTAGAGAATAAAACAGCATCAACAAAGGATGTAGAGAGTGATAGGGTTTTTGTTGTGTAATAATTTCCGCCATTGATTTTTTGCTTACTTTGCACATATTTTTTAATTTCATGTTTAATATTTTCATACAACTCATGATACTTATGTCAACTAATCAACTTACAAAAATACATCCTACTAATTACAACTAATTTACTCACGTTATAAGTTTCTGATAGTGTGTCTATTAATTCTTCAGAAAATTCTTTATTTTTAAGCGCAAAGTCTGGTAATAATACTTGGCCAGCTAATTTATTGCACCATAATTCGAACTTGTTTTCGTTCGTTGGTGAAGAATTAGTTACTCCGCTTTGTTTTAACAAAATATGCCCAAATTCATGCATTATTGTAAAATTCTGTGCTTTATAAGAATCCTTGCTATTCACAAAAATCAACGGAGTTTTTTCATTATATAATGAAAAACCCCGAAATTCATTTAAATCCAATGGACGGCTATTATTTCCATCTACCGTTCCAGAAAAAACCACAAGAATGCCCAATTTTTCGATAGAATTAGACAGTTGTTTACGAAACGAACAATCATCAAATGACTTAGCGTTTAGTGAGTCAAGATTTAATAACTCGCGAATGGATTTAGCAATATCTGCAGTGTCGTCTTCAACGCTAAAATTATTAGAAAATTTCATTCAAGAATTTTCATTACGAATATTTCTCGAAAACCATTCCTGTCTAACGATTCACTTTTGAATAATATCTATTAAATTTAATGACGGCTTCAACACTTTATTGCCAAATGAACGGAAATCAGAGATTGGTAATTTTTCTACAATAGGTTTGTCAAAAAATAAATATCCAAATGGTATGAAAACTTTTTTTGAAAATATTTCTAGCGCTTTAAGCGTGGGAGTTTTTTCGCCATTAATTCATTTAAAATACGTTTGGAAAGATTTTGAATTTAACCGACTTTCAGGAAGACCGGATCTCTCAATTGCCCATTTTATTATCTCTGGTTTTACAATTACAGTGTCCATATTTTATATTATATAAAAATTATTAATCTAAACAAGAAGTTATACCTAGTTAGAAATAGCTATCTAATCGGGGTTCTAATAAATCAACGTTGTAATATCTAATTTAACATTCGTTATAGAAATATTGGTTCTTTTCTATTTTGTGTAGAAAAGAACCAGAATAAAAGTTCACGGAAGTAGAATTTAGATGCTAAAATTTATTAATTGTCCGTATTATCCACTTCTTTGAACAATTTTTCAATCTCGTCGTCTTCTAAAACATCTTCTTCTTTCATATGTTTTTTAATCACATCGTCAGATTTTCCTGTTAGTTTTTTATCTTGATAATTATTTAAAAATAATTCTTTTTCTGATGGTGAAATATCAATAGTTTTTTTGATTAATAATTTAATAAATTTTGCACTTATGTAATACAATTCCTTTTTATCTTTATATACTTTATAGTAACTCCGTGGGCAGCTTTCTGTTAATGTGGTATAATATGAATTTACAAACATAAATAAATAAAACATAAGTATAAGTCCCCCAAGGAATGAGATTGATTCCCCAATATACATAATGTTGGCTGTGTTGTTATCTTCATGGTTAGCAGATATCGCACCAAGTATAAAAATAACAATTAAACATAACGTGCAGGAGCCAATAAGAATATAATATCAAGAGGCGATATATTTTTTTTGATAGCGGTTTTTGGAACTTTTGGGGACCTTTTCCAAGTTATATTTTTTAACAAGATCCTGTGCCTCTGGGCTTTCATCTAAAAACTTTATAAATGGAAAAAGATTATTATTGGGTTTGTACAATATCTGATTTTCTGCTCGTACTTTAACTTTATGGCTAAACATTTAAACTAGATATTTTGTTTTTCATGATTTCACCTCATCATAGTTCAATAGCAACTTGAGCAATTGAAATAGCCAATGAGATAACACCAAAGCATAGAGCATTTATTTTTATATGCTTTGGTATAAGAGTTACCGCTGTTCATACAATAAATTTATTTAATTTTGTTTCCTCACCTAACATATGAATATTATAACATAATGATGTGAGTTTTATTTAAAAATAAATTGGTTATAGACAGTATCAATTTT
>JAITWZ010000026.1 GCA_031284985.1 Mycoplasmataceae bacterium | reverse complement strand
TTCATTTAAATAGTTGTAATGCTTTAAGTGTTTTAGCGTTTGTTACTCTTTAAGTAGATTCACATTACTTAGTTATAAAGGATAACATTAGCTTTAAACCGCAAAATTGAATGACTTTTTTAAATAAATATTACGCAATGACGAAACTAATATTTGGAAGAATATAAGTATGACAAACAAAAAGACAATTCCTGTTGATTACGATAAAATGACATACGAGCAACGAAAAGATTGTGTTAGGACAATTGATAGAAGCAAAGAACCACTACCGCCACCTTTGAAAACAACATGGACAATAATTACAAAAAATAAAAAAGTCTATGAAAAATTGTCTAATGGCAAATTAAGGTATTTAGGTGAATTGACTTATGAAATTAGAAATAAATTTTGCCTTAAAGATAATTCAGTAGAAGTTTATGGTGGTGGGTCTATTAGTTGTATGGCATTTAGGACATTAGTTATCAGTTTTGGTGTGAAAAATTTAGATAGTATTTAATTTTGTATAGTGTAATTGTGGAAAACAAATATATTATTACAAGCGAGATAAAACGAGTGGTCTTTGGTGTGAATGTAGCTTTTAATTTAGAAAAATTTTAAAATAATTAATGTATGTATTATAATATTAGTATATGTCACATAAAATTGGATTGATTGGTGCTGGTGCAGTTGGAACTTCATTTGTTTACTCTGCTTTAAATCAAGGATTAGCTTCTGAATATGTATTAATTGATGCTTTTCCTGCAAGTGCTCAAGGTCAAGCCTTAGATTTAGCAGATACTGCTGCCACTTTACCACATCCTTTTGCTACAGTTAAAGCTGGAGATTATAAAGATCTTAAAGATGTTGATGTGCTTGTTATTACAGCTGGACGACCACAAAAGAAAATTATTGATCCAAAAACTAAAGAGGAACGTTTAGAAACTCGTTTAGAAATGATTGCTGGTAATGCTGTTATTATGCAGAGTATAGCTACTAGTGTTAAAAAATCTGGTTTTAAAGGAATTACAATTATTGCCTCTAACCCCGTTGATGTATTAACACGTGTTTATCAAGAAATTACTGGATTTGATGAACACAAAGTAATTGGCTCAGGAACAACATTAGATTCATCTCGTTTACGTCGTTTAATTGGTGAAAAAATTAATGTTAATGCTCAATCAATTAACGCTCATATTATTGGAGAACATGGTGATTCATCTGTTGCTGTTTGATCAAACGCTACTGTTTTCAATCAACCAATAACTAATTATTTAAAAACTGGTGAGTTAGCACCAATTCATAAAGAAGCTGTTAATATGGCTTATAAGATTATTGAATTAAAGAAAGCTACATTTTATGGAATTGGTACAGCATTAGCACGAATTGTTAAAGCAGTTTTGAACAACGAATCTCAAATTCTTGTTATTGGTGCTAAATTAAGTGGTCAATACGGAGTAAAAGATGTATATATTGGTGTTCCAGCTGTTGTTAATAAAAATGGTTGAGAAAAAATAATTGAATGAAAATTGGATGCTACTGAAAAAACAGGCTTTGTTAATAGTGCTAAGGCTTTAGCATCTAATTTTATTGAAGCTAAAAAAGCTCTTGGTAAATAATTAATATGGCTAAATTGATTTTAGGTAATTGAAAATTAAATAACACAGTTTTAGACACTAAAGTATTTATTGAAAATTTTAAGACTCAAATGGATAAAATTGAGAAAAATAAAAAAGTTAAAATTGGGTTAGCTGTACCATATACCTGTTTGCCGATAGCTAAATTTAAATATGCCTACACATTAGCGCAAAATGTTAGTGAATTTGATAAAGGCGCATATACTAGTCAAATTTCTGTTGATATGATTAAACAGTTTAAAAATGTCAAGGGTTCATTGGTTGGACACAGCGAATGTCGCAGTTTACTAAATGAATCGGATGCACAAATTAACAAGAAGGTCTTAAACTTACTAGCTAAAGACATGCAAACTATCTTTTGTATTGGTGAAACTAAAGAAATTTATGAAAAGGGTCAAACTATCGATGTTATTAAGAGCCAAATTCAACAAGGTTTACAAGGCGTGACGGAAAATAATTTACGTAACTTAGTTGTTGCATATGAACCAATTTGAGCAATTGGTACAGGACTAACAGCCACTGATGAAGTTGTTGACAAGGTTTGCGGTGAAATTCATAATATTTTAGCTGATCTATTTGGTAAGGCTCAAGGTAAGAAAATAGCAGTTGTGTATGGTGGTAGTGTTAAATCTGAAAGTTCAGGTAAATTATTGGCTTTATCTAACGTTGATGGAGTATTAGTTGGTGGTGGTTCACTTAAACCAGAAGAATTTGTTAAAATTATTGATTCAGCACCTAAATTTTAGTTGGTTGTATTTCATCTTCTTTTTAACGAAGCGTGTAAAATATACATTTAAAATATATTTTATCATACATTAACCCTTAAAAATGCTAAATAATTTACTGTTTCACATGTATGGTTTCTAGTTGAATTTTGTCAATTCTTAAACATTAAATAATACCATTTATTTGTGAATATTAACTACAACTTGTCAAATTTATACACTAATTAGTGAATTATTAACGATATAATTATTCATATTTCGTAAAATATTATACTTACTATAGTATATATAATAATAAAATGTTTAAGAAATATTTTCTACTCCACAATAATGATATATAATATAAATATATGGCAAAAATAGCAATAAATGGGTTTGGTCGAATTGGTCGTTTGGCATTCCGTCAATTATTTTCACAGACTGGAATCGATATTATAGCAATTAACGATTTAACTGACCCACAAACACTTGCTCACTTATTAAAATATGATTCTGCACATGGTTCATACGCTCAAAACGTTTCATTTGTTCCTGCAGTTTTAAACGCAGACAAAACTATTAAGACACCTGGTGCAATTGTTGTAAAAGGTAAAAAAATTACAGTTTATGCTGAAAAAGATCCTAAACAATTGCCTTGAAAAAAATTAGGTATTGATTGTGTTATTGAATCTACTGGTCGTTTCGTTGATCGTGACGGTGCTTCTCAACATCTTACAGCTGGTGCAAAGAAAGTAATAATTTCAGCTCCCGCTAAAGGTGATGATGTTCCAACAATCGTTTACAACGTTAATCACAAAACTTTAACTAAGAATGACAAGTTAATTTCTGGTGCTTCTTGTACTACAAATTGTCTTGCTCCAGTTGCTAAAGTATTAGATGATACTTTTGGAATTGCTATTGGTTGAATGACAACAACTCACGCATACACTTCTGACCAAAAGTTACAAGATTTACCACATAGTGATTTACGACGTGCTCGTGCTGCTGCTGTTTCTATTATCCCAACATCTACTGGTGCTGCAAAAGCTGTTGGAATTGTATTACCACAACTTAAGGGTAAATTAAATGGTACAGCTAACCGTGTTCCTACTATTACAGGTTCTCTAGTTGACTTAACTGTAAAATTAGGTACTAAAAAAGCTTTACCAGCTAAATCTGAAGATGCAATTAAATTAATTAATGCTGCTATTAAAAAATCTGCTAACGAAACATTAGAGTATACAGAAGATCCAATTGTTTCAGTTGACATCATTAATCAAACACATGGTGCGATTTTTGATGCTTTATCAACTTCAGTATTATCTAGTGGTGGTGAGAGTTTAGTTAATGTTAAGATTTGATATGATAATGAATCCTCATATGTTAACCAATTATGTCGTACTGTTGCTTATTTCGTTAAAATTTAGTGATGGCAAAAAAGACACTAAAAGACGTAGATTTAAAAAACAAGAAAGTCATTATTCGTGTTGACTATAATGTGCCAATTAATGGTGGTAAAGTTACTAGCAACAAACGTATAGTAGCTTCATTACCAACTATCCAATATGCTTTAAAACAAAATGCTGCGGTTATTTTATTATCACATTTAGGACGTGTTGAAAGTTTAGAAGATGTTACTAATGGAAAAAAATCTTTAGCCCCTGTTGTTAAGGAATTGAAAAAACTTTTACCAAAGGTTAATGTTAAATTTGTTGACAAAAGTGTAGGCACAATTGTTGAAAATAGTGTTAAGGAATTAAAACCTGGTGAAATTTTACTACTTGAAAATACACGTTATAATGATGTTGATGAAAAAGGTAAAGAAGTGAAAAAAGAATCTAAAAACGACAAAGTATTAGGTGCTTATTGAGCAAAACTTGGTGATGTGTTTGTAAATGATGCTTTTGGTACTGCTCACCGTAATGCTGCTAGTAACACTGGTATTGCTTCTGCAATCAAAACTTCATGTGTTGGATTTCTAATTCAGTTAGAACTTGAAAATTTAGCTAAAATTACTGAAAAACCTAAACACCCAGTTGTAGCTATTCTTGGTGGTTCAAAAGTATCTGATAAGTTGGCAATTATTGAAAACTTAATCAAAATATCTGACAAAATTTTGATTGTTGGTGGTATGGCTAATACTTTTTTAACTGCTCAAGGACAAAATATGGGTAGTTCAAAAGTAGAAAGTGATTTAATTGCTACTGCCAAAGCTATCCTAAAGAAAGATACTAAACATAAAATTGTCCTTCCAGTTGATTTTTTAACAAGTAAGGAATTTAAAGATGTTAAACCTCAACCTAAATCAATTGGTGATGATTTTTCAGGATTGATGGCTTTAGATATTGGTAAAAAATCTATTGATTTATTCGCTAAAGAACTAGAAAGTGCTAAAACTGTATTTTGAAATGGACCAGCAGGTGTGTTTGAATTTGCTAACTATGCGTATGGTACAAAGCAAATATGTAATGTTCTTAAGACAATCAGCAAGAAAGGTACATTTACGTTAATTGGTGGTGGTGATAGTGCAGCTGCTGCTCTTTCATTAGGATTTAAAGAAAGTGACTTTGGTTTTATTTCTACAGGTGGTGGTGCTTCTCTAGAGTTTATTGAAGGAAAAGTTCTTCCTGGTGTTGCTTCAATTCAAGAAAAGAAATAATTTTATTTCTTATTAAAAAAATAAATATTTTATTTACCCTTTTTTGTTTCAGTTTTCTTAGTACTTCGATGTTGAATTGAATTACCAGAATGTATATGTGTAGGACGACTTTCAATGTGCTTTTTTAATTTATCATCAACAATTGTGTGTTTTTTTCTTTTATATATTTCATAACCAATCCATGCACACGCCAACAAACATATGGCGATAATGATAGCAATTACTAACGGACGTAGTCAATTTAAAAAATCAATACTAACATCCTCAGTTAATACAGGTGATACAACTGCATTTTTCATATTATTATAAATAAAATACATTGTTCAAAACAACGCTAAAGATGCAACTGATAAGATGGTTGTAGTTAGTAGAATGTGCTTACGCATAATTTATTATATAAAATGGCAAACAAATTATATGAAAAATAGCACTATTGTGTAGTTATGAACCATAAAACCTTTAATTAATGTTTATTCTTGGCAACAATTTTACATATCTTTTTGTTTTGTAACACAAACTTCTTCTCATATTCAGTTTGGATATTGTCACTCATCATTTTTTCATTAGTATACAAGTCTTGGCAATAGTCAATGATATCAAACACACCCTTATTGTCTTTAAGTGTGTTATAGCTATACTCATATAAACCCACATTATCTGTTTTTATCTCTAATAATGCATCAGCAATTAGTAGTTGGTGGTACATTTTAAGAAACACCAAGTTTGTTAAACGGAACTTTTCGTGGTGTTTCTTTGGTCATGGATCACTGAAGTTTAAAAAAATTTTAGTGATGGAGTGTGGTTTTAAATCAGGATATATTTCCTGGAAATCACCAAGTATGAATTTAATATTTGTTGGTGGTGTGGTTAAAATAGAAATCTTTTTAATCGCTTTTAGTAATACAGTGGCATATTTTTCAACACCAATGTAATTATTTTCTGGAAATTTTAAAGCATTCTCAATTATAAAATCACCTTTTCCGCACCCAATTTCTAAAATAACATTATTTTTAAAGCCAATTGTTTTAGTGTTTTGGATTAAAAATGGTGAAAGTTTAATCTCGGTAGCTGCATTAGGATTTGTACGTAATCTGCCCACAAAATTATAACTCTGAAGCTAATGTCTCTGATTTTACTTTGGTGTTTAATTTACGGATGTGACGTGACAATTTTCATGTTCCATGTAAATATGTAAGGAATATACAAAAGCCTAATACTCCAATAACTAATAAAGTAGTGTCATAGATTTGTCGGCTTGCAACTCCGAAACGAACATCAAATACATCAAAACGGATATTTTGCCCAGCTCATATATTTAATAAAGCAATAATAATTGCAGGGGTTCCGATGATACCGCTTATAATCATAATAAAATACTGTAACGGCATTTTTTTTCGATATTTTGCTAACAATTCGCTATTCTCTGATAACATAGTAACATATATATTATATAATATAAGTATATAAATTGTTTCAATGAGTAATTTTACACAAAATTTAAAAACCTGATTACAAACAACACCTGTAATTAATAAGATAAAAAGAAAACATTTAATTTGATTATGACTACTTGTTCCGTTAACTGGTATCTTGACACCAATCATTGTGTTAGTTGGTACACAATCTAAATTAAATACTGCACAAGCTACTTATTTCGCTAATGATACTACAATGTATAAGAATGATGTTCAATTTAAAGAATTTACTAAAAAACAATCTCTTAAAGAATTAGTATACGGATCTAAGAAAGTCAATGATGGTAATTATGTAATTTTCTTTGCAACTGGTGGTGCTACTCGTGCTCCACAAAATAAGAGCCAAACAAATAACAGTTTGGAAAATAAGCAGCTATTTTATCCAAGATATGATTACAACCAATCATTAGATTATTTTTTTAGCGCTAACAATTCTCAAATGTCTAACCCTTCATACATTGATGATTATGAACCTAGTGTTCACCAAATTAAAAATTTAAACGTTAGTGACCAATCAGTTTTTATTAAAGGTATTCAAGATTCTATTTACTTTAATGATTTTAATTTTTATGGTGAGGATAAAATTAGTTTAAACTTTTATTCATATTTAGCAGATTATGAAAAGATGCCTTATGGACGTACAGTTGAAATTGATGGTATTCCTTATGAATCGAAAGATTTATATGTGTCACCATACTATAAATGAACTGACACTGATACAAATAACTACATTTTTAATAATAACTTAGCTGATGATTCAAGTAATGCTAAGGCTCGTGACATTAATGGGTATAACTGATATAAAAAACACCGTGTTGATGAATATGCTTTAAAATCTCAAGGTGCAAAAGATTTCCGTGAAACAATTGATACATTTAACAAGTTGATGGTAAACAATATAGTTGTTGAACCAGGTGAAGTTGAAGCTGGAATAGTTGCCGTTGCATGATTGAATGGTACACCCACTAAAAAAATATTGTTAAAATATGATTTATATAGTGGATATGACAATTTCATTTATAACTGAAAATCTTTCTTAGATGATGCTTATGGCAATGCTATAAAGGCATAATTCCATGCCAATCGTACGTGGTGATGTTAAGGAAAATAGTAAATTAGAAGTAATTAATTATTGGACACAAGATGTTAAACCAGCGCTACGCAAGGAATTAGAGCGTCTTGTTGATGAAATTCAGCGTGAAAGTGGAATTGATTTTAGAGAAAATATTGCAACAGGTAATAAAATAAAGCATCTGTTACGTAAAATCGAATCTGGTCATATCATTCGTTGATGTTCAGTTATTGCCACAGGTGTATTGGTCGGCATCTGTATTTTTTTAATTTCACTTGTAAAAGATGTTGGTGTTAATATTTTAAGTATTATTTCGCTTGTTATTTGTGGAATGTTGTTAGTTGCTTCACTCTTATGATTTTTTAGTAATTTGAAAAGTAAAGATATGTTAGAAGAGGAAGTGGAACTACAAAAAATCAATGGATATCGTCAATTGAAACCCATTAACTCAAAAATCACTACCACTTTTTTTTATGATGTTTTCAATAAAATTTATAAATCTATTTCCTTTGATCCAGTGATGTTACAAGATACAATGGATGTATGAAGTGATTACTGACAAGATTTGTTAAGTGAATCTGTAGTATATTATACTAGTGGAGAGATTTTTTCTAATCCATTTATTTTATATCATAGTATTGCTCTTGGTGAACAAACTAACCACTATGATGTTGATACACGTGTGTACCGTAACGGACAATCATTCCCTAAACATGTTCATTTTGAACATAAAGTGCCAGCTTTTATTAAACAGTCGCGTTTACTGCTGCTAACAAGTGCTGCTCCTGAACTTAAATTTTCTAATTTTTATGCACTGAATAACGGTAAAGGAAAACAGTTTTCTAAAAAAGTTAAGGACTGAATGCATTATCGTAAAGGGCAATACGAGGTTGATAACCCCACTTTTGAACGAGTTTTTCCAACAACGCGAAATTCTGAATCAAAATTTCGTTTACTATACACACCATTAGCACAAGAGCAAACTATTAAATTACTTGAACATTTCCATGATTATGGAATTGCTAAAGATGGTGAAATGAACCTTGTTGAAGCTGATTCATTAACGCAAATTGGTTTTAGTGTAGCACCCCCTAGTGTGTGAGACTATGATATTCGTCGTTGAAAAGAAAATGTCTTACAAAAAGGCATGAATTTTTTTACTGTATTATATTTTATGTTAGCACCTTTGATATGTATCCCTTTAAATCAACAATATCAATTTCAAGTTACTCATAAAAGACAACACGCAGGTGTTGCTTCAATTCTTAACTCACAAGCTGTGCTATGTAATTATTTTGATAAGCAACATTTGGTTGATGAAAAAACAAATACTAAGTGGATATATCAAGTTCGTAAGATGTCAGTCGGCCAAAATTTTGAAATCGACGAAGTCACAAGTATTTCATTTTTTTGCTATGATCACACAATTGGTGTTGAGGGTGTTCCCATCAAAATTAAGGATTATAAACCATTGAAAAAAGTTACATTTTTAGTTAATATTTTAAATGTTTTTGAAGTTAAAGAACACCATATTTCAAACACTGAGTTTGTTGCCATTAAAGAATTATTCCACTCTGCTGAAGTTATGCAAGTATGTATGAATGACACTTTGATTTATATTTTATGTAATAAACCAAATATTAACCTTGAACCTCAAACATTAAAAGAACTTGCCCTTATTTTAAAAGGTAAAGTTACCCTACGTTAATATTTTAAAATTAGTAGGTAATTGGTAATATTGCCCTAAATAATTATGAATTATTGCCTATTATATTATTAAAGTTTTAAATACTTTATATAATATTGTTATAAGATAACAAAACAACATGGACATTCAAAAATTAATGGGTCAAGCTCAACAAATGCAAAAAAACCTACAAAAACGTATGGGTGAATTTGAAAAGAAACAATTTGAATATAACTACAAGAATGGTGCAATTGTTGTAATTATTCAAGGTGATTTATTAATTGCTTCAATAAAAATAAATAAAACATTAATTGATCCTGAAGAACCACAAATGTTAGAAGAAATGGTTAGTGAAGCTGTTAATCAAGCAATTGTGGGTGTTAAAAATGATCGTGATGCTATCCAAAATGCTGTCCCTGGATCTAGGAATGTTTAAACACATAATCCGACATTATGAGTTGATTATCTAATATCAAGAATTCGACAAACAATAAAAAGGTTGTTGAACAAATTAAACAAAAACATGCAGCTAATTCATTTATCAGCCAAGCTAAATTTGATCAAGGACTAAATCGAGCTTCAAGCAGTTTAGATGACATAATCAATCAAATCGCTGCTAAATATTATAAAGTGGATGAAAATATTGGTGAGCAAATTGAAGAGTTACTCATTTCTTACGATGTTGGTACTGCAGCCTGCCAAAAAGTTTTAACAGCCATCTTGGATGAAATCAAACTTCAAAAAATTAATAGCCCTGAAATCATTAAACAAATAATTATTGATAAATTATTAGTTTACTATATTCAAGATTCGAACGTTGACACAAATTTAAGAATTACAAAGGGCACTAGCAATGTTATTTTGGTTGCAGGTGTTAATGGTGTTGGTAAAACTACATCGATTGCTAAATTAACAAATTATTTTGTCAAGCAAGGACTTAAAGTGTGTCTAGTAGCAGGTGACACATTTCGAGCTGGGGCTGTTGCCCAATTAGAAATTTGAGCACAACGGTTAAATGTGCCAATTTTTAAACCCAACACTGATGGTCAAGATCCCGCAAGTGTGATTTATCAAGGTGTAAAATATGGCAAAGAAAATCATATAGATATTATTTTATGCGACACTTCTGGACGCTTACAAACAAAAGTTAACTTAATGAATGAGTTGAAAAAAATTAATGATATCATTAAAAAGTTTGACCAAAACCAACCATGTGAATCACTGCTAGTGCTAGATGCTACAACTGGTCAAAATGGTGTGTTTCAAGCTAAAGCCTTCAATGAAGTTACAAAGTTAACAGGCATTATTTTAACGAAGATGGATTCTTCTTCTAAAGGTGGAATAGTTTTAGCAATTAAAGACGCTTTCAATGTACCCATTAAATTTATTGGTCTTGGAGAAACAATTGATGATTTATTACCGTTTGATCTTGAAATGTTTATTACCAGTTTAACAAAAAATTTACACATTAAGTAATTCGATAATTTATCAAATTGCTTTTATAAGTAATTGTTTTTGAAATTAATTATGCATAGTATACTATATTAAAGAAACTAAACACACTGATTTAACAAAAACTTTTCTAATAAGTATAATATATACATATGGACGTTAAACAAAATCATGAACATATAAATCATATCAGTTTTAAAGAAAATGTATCATTTTCTGAGAAGGATAATAAAGAATTACAAGGTGAGGGATTGGCCCAAGAAGAGTATCGTACAGGATTAAAACACTTTTATGGTTTGCACGCTGAACAAAACTATGCTGTTGCACATAAATGATTTAAATTAGCTGCTGCTCACAATTTCCCATACGCTGAACGTATCTTAGGTCTAATGTATTACAAAGGCAAAGGTGTTAAGCAAGATTATGCTAAAGCACTCAAGTATTTTAAAAGTGCAGCAAATTCTGGGTTCGTGGATGCTGAATGTAACCTAGGGACAATGTACTTTAACGGTCAAGGTACTGCTAAGAATCATCAAATTGCTCACAAATGGTTTAAATTATCAGCTGATCATGGCTTTTCAATTGCACAAAATAAATTAGGCCTAATGTATTTAAATGGTTTTGGTACACAAAAGAACAACAAATTAGCCTTTTATTATTTCCGTCTGGGTTCTAAACAGAAAAACGTTGAAGCAGAATGTAATCTTGCTGTAATGTACTTCCATGGCTATGGTGTTAGAAAAAATCAACGTAGAGCCCTTAAATGATTTAAAAAGTCAGCTGATGAAGGTTCAGATGAGGCACAAGAAAATGTTGCATCAATGTACTACAATGGCTACGGTGTTAGACGAAATTATGAGTTAGCACGTATATATTTCCAAATGGCTGCTGAACAAGGCTCTAGTGATGCCCAAGCTAGTTTAGGAATTATATACACTAATGGTTATGGATTAAGAGTTCCTAATCATCGTTTAGCCCATTATTGGTTTCGTTTAGCAGCTGCTCAAGGTAACCGTACAGCCATCAAAGCTTTAAGAGGCACATCACTATTGCATTAAATAGTGGCATCATTTTAACGCCACATATTTTACATTTTTACGCATAAACTTAATTTCTTATCCTTGATAAAAATTTATCTGCTAAATTATGTCACAAAACTATAATATATAATATAGTAAATGGCTGATACTGTAGCAACAATTACAACAAACCCATATGCTGAGGAATTTGCATTTCAGAGAAAACAACGTAAATTTCGTATTTTTTCTGCTATTGTTATTGCTGGTATAGCGTTTTTCGGTGGTGGGTTTTTAGTTGGTGCTCTAATATTTAAAGAACGACCACTTTCAGAATATAATTTTCGTCTAGACGGCCGTAGCAATGAACTTTTGAAAACAAATGGTGTATCTTACAGTCTAGATGGTGATAAAGTAAACAAGTTTTGTCGTGACAATTTTTCTTTTAAATCAATACTTGATGGAGTACTTGATGAAAAACAAATTGGCGACTGAATCAATGACAATAAATTTCCATTTTATGCTTCGAGTGTGTTTTTTGAAGGTGCTGATGACTTTCTTTACTATTTAAATAATCATAAAAGTACTTTTTTTCAATTTCGTGCTGTTTACGAAGCTAATGCTTATCATTTTGTCCGTACGATTGGTTATCGTGATAATGACTCAAATGAAATAACTACTGTTAAAAAGACAGATATTTTAAATCCAAGATTTGGCAGCTATGGTTGAATCACTAATCGTGAAGACTCTAATACCACTACTGTTAACGGTGCTTTTGGGTATGATACATTAAATGATTCATATGAAGAATATACAAATGGTGTATCAACTTTATATAACTCAGGTGGTAAAAAAATATTGAACACTGCTGCGCCTTTTGATTCATCAATTACATTATCTTCACCTTATGTGTCAAGTGGAGTTACCTTTGCTGCTCGTGATTCGTTTATTTTCTTATTGAGTGATGATGGAATGTTAATTCGTAATGATTTTTCTTATTTCCGCTTCAATAACAATGTTTGAGAAGATAAATTAGATATGTTTACATACTTAGGTAAAAGTAAAAGACTTAGTTCATACATTAGTAATTTGAATGTTGTTCCTGGAGAAAACCCGATTGCCCCAATTTCTAATTTTACAGCATCAGTAGTGATTGGCACTAATGCTATTATTGATGGACGTGTGTGAAATGAAGTTAAAAGTTCTTTTAATAGCGATTCTAAAACATTCTTTGAAACAGTTGCATACCCTAATGTTCCATCATCTATTTCCCCAATTGATTACCCATACTGCGTACAAGTTAGTAATCAATCAGGATCATATATCTTATATTTAGAGAGAAAGTTGGTGGTATTAGATTATACAGTTAGTGCTAACTATTTTTCGATTGTTATTCAACCTGATTTAAGAATTACTAGTGACATTGTCATTGATGTCACACCTAACCAAACCTATACTGCACCAAACTTTACAGCAGCTGTTGATGTTTATCCAGTTAGTGATGTACATTGGACATTAGATGCACCTTTGAATGGTGTTACATTAACAGCAGGTGGACAATTAACTGTTAAACCACCATTTACCACTACTGCTGGTACTTATTCTATTGCCATTACTGCTTCAAAAGCTCCTAATTATCGTCCGGTTTCTGCCACTATAAGTGTTGTTGTAGCTGCTATTTAAGTTTTAATAAAGAACACATAAATTTGTCTAGTTGTTTCATACTCATATTAATTCCAGTAATTAATTGTTTTTTAGGAATACTTTTCGTTTTAATAAAAGTTTTAACACTCACAGAAATATGGCCATTTTTCTCTTCTTTCATGTTTATTGTACAAATACGTTTCATATAAAATGATTATATAATATCTATTTTAAAGTACTAGCATCTCATAAAATATTTGTCATTTTTCTCTCTAACTTTGTAAACAAAATTGTGTTAATATTTTTTCGTCCACTGTGTGGACATACTATAATATGTATATATGACCAGTCGTAAGTATCGTCGTCAAATTATTACACAGTACCGACAGATGGGTATTTCTTGAAAAGAAATTAAAATGATTCTTAATGGTACATCTAACACATTACGTGATGGGTATGTCCCAAATTCTAACCCACACAAAGAAAATGAATAATAAAAAGTACCGACATTTTACCATTTCTCAATACGAAAAGCAAGGTGTGTCAAAACATGAAATTAAAACCATCATTAACGGCACTGCTAGTACATTAAACGATGGTAATTTTTCAGCTAGCGGTATTGTTAATAAAGGGAATCAACGTATCATGCAAAGATATGTTCCACTAAATCATGTTACAACTGAATTTATTTCTGTTAGTGGACGTAATGTTTTGGCATTCTTTGGCTGTATTTTAGTGTTATTATTTTTGGGTGGTCTTGGATATGGCGCATATTTAGCAATCACTAATTTTTCACCACCATCATCTGTCACAAAAGTTGGAAGTGAGAATCAACTACGTAATTCACTTAAAAATAAAGATGTTAAAAAAATTGAAATTGTCAAAGATGTTGATATTACTTCTGATTTAATAATCGAAGGTTCAAAATCAGTTGTTTTGACTGATAGACATACAATTACTGTTTTCCAAGATTGCACCCTAATAACAATCGGAAACATTAATGAAAGCAAAGCAAGTGCTATTAATGTATATGGTGTTTTAAACATTAAAGGTAAAGTTAATGTTAGTGACATTGTGGCATTTGAAAACGCTAATGTAATTATTAATGAAGCTGCAGATTTATCGATTAACACTTTAATTAACGCTAGTGATGAAAATGCTAAAATTACCCCAACTTCATATGCAAACTTAATTAATATCTCACCAGCTTCTAAAGGCATTTTATCACTAAATTTTTTCACAGAAGACCCTTTTGAACTTAGTGCTGATTTACGTTTTCTTAGTGGTGTTGAATTTGGACCTAATTTTAGTACTGATAGTGAATTTATTGTTTCTGATACTGTTCGAAACATTTATTTAAAAACTATTTTTCCAACCTTTAAAAATAACACTTTCACATGAAACCCTGTATATGATTCACATATTTTTGTCTATAACATTGCTTCTTTTACTAACATGGTGGGTGATAATAATACCACGAATGTTAATTTTACAAATAAAGATAATGTTAAATCCATTTCATTTTTTGGTAATCATGTCTTTGCTGAAAATCAAATAAGAGCTTTCGATTACTTATCAGGTCTTATGAATTTTGAAGTTTATAATGAAGTACACATTGATAATGGTGCAAGATTTAATTTCGACCGCCCAAATAGTCACCTAATTCTTAAAGAAAACGCTCGCTTTGTTCTAAAAGAAGGTACAAGTGAAGTTAATCACACAAAATTATCTTTAACTTATGAAAATTCTGAAATCATTGTTGAACGTGGAGCAGCTTTAATATTTGAAGGATGAACAGACTTGGATTTAGGAGAATATGGTTGTATCAAGACTTATGCAATTGATGCTATTTATATATTAGGAACCCCTTTAATGTCTAATTTATTTATCATGGGAACGGGAACTATTGATGGTTCACACCTAGATTTACCTAATAAAAACAGTTTGCATCGTGGTAGTTTTGCTAATGATACTAATTTAATTGATATTTTAACAGTCCAATATTACATCACAGTTCCTGCACATATATCAATTACTGAAGTTTATACTGGTGAGTTTAGTTTTGGTACATTAACAACACCAACTGATCACGATGTTAAATGTAATTTAAATCCAATCTTTGCTGGTGCATAATAACCCCATGTATTTTCACTCTCACCTCCTTGTGGTTGCCTTATTTCTACCTTAATTATCAAAAACCTTTTGTTCACATTGTTGGTTACTATAGTCACTACTATCTATAACAAGTGTATTTGGTATCAAGTTTGGTAAGCAAATTATTTGTTCTTGAAGACTATATAACTTATTGAAATATTGCTGCAAATACCCATAACTGTAAAAAAGACATCTTTTTACAGTATTATAACCATTATTTGTTGTAAAAAATGCATTAATAATGTCTAATATAGCTTAAAATATACCGTATTCACCCATTTATTTTTTAAAAAATGGTATAATATAGTATATGACCCCAAAATTATTTAAGAAAGCTACAGCAATTCTTAAAGCTTCAAAAAATGCAAGAGATGAAAAAAATAATATTAAAAAAGAAGCACTTTTGCATAAAAAGTTCCAAAAAGGTAATGCTCTTACTAGCACTAATACCAAAATTTTAAATACTAAAAAAGTTGAACCAGTAAGTAAAAAGCCAGCTACAAAGAAAGCTCCAGTTAAAACTCCTGTTTCATCAAGTAAAAAACCAACTGTAGCAAGTCCAAAAAGTGCTGTGAAAAAACCTACTGCTCCAGCAGCTAAGAAAGCTCCTGCTAAAAAACCTACCTCAAATACTAATAAAAAGCCGGTTAAAGCCAGTGCTAGTCCAGTTGCTGTTAAAAACATTGTTGATATTGAAATAACAGAGAGTGATATAAATTTAGAACCAACTGCTAAATCTCAACGTAAACGCAACCATAAGACTTCAATTCTAGAAAATAAAGAAAAAGGTAACAACATCAATTCCTTTCAGTTAAATGATATTATTCGTCACATAATCGATGTTGATGCTATTAAACAAAGAAACCGTAAATTAAAAACTATTAGAACTTCAGCAATTGTAGTGAAATTTGAAAAATACCGTTTAGCTAATGATATTCCAGAAAAAATTATTAAGGCAATTCAAGAAGCAAAGATTGATTTAATACACGATATTGAAGGTGTGAAGACGACTGAAGATTTTATTGAGCACTTAAAAATTAATAACACCACTGGTGCTGTGATTAGTAAAACTGAACGTGTTAATGATGTTTTACAACAAATCTTTTCTGGAGCAATTACCAATTCGATTATTTTAACAAAAGAAGATGAACTTAAGTATGTAAAATATGCACATTCAAAAGACCCAGAGATTGCTCGTTTGGGACGACATAAACTAATTACTTCAAATCTACGTTTAGTTACCACATGAGCTAGAAAGTACTCAAAACGTGGAATTGAATTTGAAGATTTGATTCAAGAAGGTACAATTGGTTTAAACAAAGCAATTGATAAGTTTGACTATAAACAAAATAACAAATTCGCCACATATGCTACTTGATGAATTCGTCAAGCCATCACTCGTATCATTACTGACCAAAATAAAATTATCCGTATTCCTGTACATATGTCAGAATTTATTAATAACTTTAATAAAAAAGAACAAGAATTAACAAATGACTATGGACGTTTGCCATCAATTGATGAACTTACTGAAGAATTACCTGGATCTGCACGTGATGTATCACGAAAAATTTCTGAACTTAAAAAAATTATTTCTAATCCCGTGTCTTTGGAAAAACCAATTAGTAGTGATGAAGAATCACATTTTACAGATTTTGTTAAAGATGATGCTACTATCCCAGTTGATGAAATGCTTGAAAATGATGTTAAATACAAAGAGTTACATAAGGTTATGGCTAATAAGTTAACACCTGACGAGGAACGTATCATTTGTATGCGTTCTGGAATGAAAGAGTATGGTGAATCATTATCATTAGAAGATATTGCGAAAGAATTAAAAATCACAAAAGAGAAAGTACGACAAATTGAAACCAAAGCAATGAAGAAAATTAAACAAGGCTTGAATAGTTCAATATCCCTATTTACACCTTCAGACAAATAAAATGAAAAAAAATAGCGCGAGTGGTAAAAATACTAGCAGTTCTGACACTATTACATCATTTGCCATTCAAGACATCTTAAAACAACTGTCAGAAGGCAAAACAAGTGTCTTAGTAAGTGAAATTTTTAAAGTGTTTGAACAATATTCTTTAAAAAAAGATGATGTTCAAAAAATTTATGATCATTTTGAGAACAAGAAAATTGCTTTGCAGTACGATATGGAAGAAGTGAAAAATAAAGAGGAATTTTTTGAATACTTACAAATTAATAATTCATTAGTCAATTCTAGTTTTAAAGGAGCAAACGATGCTAATCATAAAATATTTTCACATTCTACTCCACTAACAATTGAAGAAGAAGTGAAATATGTTAAAATGCTAAAATCAAAGGATGCTAATGATATCACATTTGCAACTAATAAATTAATTGGTGCTAACTTAAAATTAGTTTATAGTATTGCTAAAAAATATAAACGTAATGACTGTTTACTTGAAGATTTAATTCAAGAAGGAATAATTGGTTTACAAGATGCTACCAAAACTTATGATTATCTAAATGAGAAAAAGGCTCGTTTTTCAACATACGCTACTTTTTCAATTATGAAATATATAACTGAGTATGTTAATAATACTAAAAATCTAATTCGTTTACCAATTTCTTTGCAAAGAGTAGCTAATATTATCATGAAGAAACAGACTGAAATGACTTTAACAGATGGTGGTGAGCCAACAGTTGATGCTTTAGCAAAGGAATTAGTTAGTGAAAAAATCGATCGTGAAAAAATCATGCAAATAAAAAATCTACTAAAAACTACTGTGTCACTAGATAAACAAGTTGGTAGTGAAAGTGATGACACCCTGGGTGATTTTGTCAGTGAGCAAGACCACCAAGATGAGCAATTAGAAACTGAATATAAGTATATTGAACTATACAAGGCAATACACCGTGTTTTAAACGAAGAAGAAGAACTTGTAGTATGTATGAACCATGGGTTGAAACAATTTGCTGAACCTATCGCTTTGATTGATGTTGCTAAAAAATTAAATTATTCAATTGATAAAGTTCGCCAAATTAAAAATCACGCCGAAGAGAAATTAGCCATTGCCTTAAAAAAGAAATTTAAAATTTTTTACCACCATGAGCTCGCTGACTAATAAGATTTTTCCTACTCGAAAAATAAAATTATCAGATCGATTACAGGTAATTCAAAATGCTATTGTAAAAAAAGATAGTGTGATTGTTGATGTTGGATGTGATCATTGTCATACAGCTATTAGTGCTTTAGATTCACGTAAGGCTAAATTTGTTTTTAATATCGATAATAAAAAAGAACCATTAATTAACGGAATTAAGAATTTAACTAATGCTGGGTTTTTATCACAAGCTAAAAATATCCTTGCAGACGGGTTACAAACTGACCAAATTGATAAGAAGATTGATTATTGCATTATATCTGGTCTTGGTGGCCACAAGATTGCTGAAATCGTTAAAAATAAGAATGCTGATATACAAATTAATGAATATATAGTTGTCGCTAATGATAATCCTTATTTTATTCGTAAATTTATTTACGACAATTGATTAAAAATAATCGATGAAGATATCATTTCTACTGACGATCAATTCTTTTTCCATTTTATCAAGTTTGGCAAAAGTGGTACAAAGATTGTCAGTAAACCAGAACTATTTTTTGGTCCAATCAATATTACAAAGAATACCACAACATTTAAAGCATATATTAAGTCCCGTTATGAACAATTAAAACCATTTGTGGCACTAACAAAGAATAAATTGTTAATTGAGGAATTTAATCTATTAGAAACGTTTAAGTAAAGTTAAAGTTTGATAATATAACTATTTTGTAAACGTTCTAAAAGAATAAAATTGATGTTTGTTATAATATAAATATGTATAATAGACCACGTGGAACGCAAGATATTTATGGTGATGACGCTAAAGCATATCGTAA
>JAITWZ010000025.1 GCA_031284985.1 Mycoplasmataceae bacterium | reverse complement strand
GCTGATTGCGGAGAAAATGGTTTTTGTTGCTGTGCACTATTTGAAACCAATTTTGGTTCTTCTAAAAAATCATCTTCTTCAAGTGGTGAACCAGACTGTTTAAAAGAACCACCACTACTTGCTGCTCCTGCCTGGAATGGTTTTTGTTGAGAGCCACTTGGTGCTACTCCAGGTTGTTTACCCATACCATTATTGGCTGACTGATTTGCTGATGCAAGATTAGATCCTCCAGGATTACCACTCGCAGATTGTGATGAAAGTGGTTTTTGTTGAGAGTTATTTGTTATGACAACAGTTTGTTTAACAAAACTATCTTTAACTGGTAATCCTCCTGGTATTGATTTAGTTCCTCCGACCAAATTATCGTTGTTGATTATTATTGTTTGTGTTGAAGATGATTTTTGCTGTTGTGTGCTATTTGTAGTTACTTTTGATTGTATTAAAACTTCATCTTCTTCAGTTGATAATGCAGAACGTTTAATAAAACTATCCTTAGGTAGTGGTCCAGCTGACATTATTTTAGAGCCTCCAACAGAAGTAGAATCATCATATATTATTGATTCTGTTGAAAACGGTTTTTGTTGAGGACTGTTGGGGATTGTACCAGGCTGTTTTGAAAATTCATCCTTTTCAGTTGATGATTTAATTAATATCGTTTTAGTTTGCTTCACTGAATCATCACTACTAATTATTGTTCCTTGAGGAAATGAACTCACTTGTTCCTGTTTTATAAAAACATCATTTTTAACTGGTGTTGGTATTGGTGACGGTTTTAATGGGTTATTACTAGTATTTTGAGTGGATGTTTTGTTCGCAATATTACCATCATTGTTATTGTTACTATTGTTCTGATCCATATATTAATTATAATAAATATTAGTAACTTTATATATTAGTTTCATTTAAATCAATTTTTAATGTTATAATAATAGTATGGGAATTGATAATAAAAAATTGATTGATTATGCCAAGGTAATTGTTCGAGTTGGTGTAAATGTCCAAAAAAACCAACCTGTAGTTATTTCTGCGATAGTTGAATCTATACCTTTAGTTAGGTGCGTTGTTAATGAATGTTATAAAGCAGGAGCTTCAAAGGTACATGTACGCTTTGATGATGGCGAAATCACTAAAATGCACTATATTAATCAATCTGCACGAGATTTAACGATTATGCCAGCGTATGAAGTTGACTATTTAGCTAAACCTGTTATTGCAGAAGGTGCTTGTCGTATTAGTATTCGTGGTTCATCACCAGATTTGCTAAAGGGTGTTGATTCACAAAAAGTACAAGCTTATCAAAAAGCTCGTTCAATAAAATTAAAACCATTAACAGATTGAATAATGTCTGCAAAATGTCAATGAACTATTGCATGTTGACCATCTGTTGATTGAGCGCGTATTGTATTTCCTAAGTTATCACCTGAAAAAGCTGTGGAAAAACTTTGAGATGCCATTCTTTTAACAGTGCGAGTTGATGGTAAAACTGACCCAATTAAAGCATGAGATAACCACAACAATGAAACAGAGAAGCGTGCTCAGGTATTGAATGATTATAATTTTGACTACATTCATTGTGAAAATTCATTAGGTACTAATATTGACATCAAGTTAATTAAGGACCATATTTGACTTTCAGGACGAGAAAAAGATGTACACAACCAGTGAAAAGCTCAATTTACTGCTAATTTACCAACCGAAGAAGTTTGAACTATGCCTGATAAGTATGGTTTGAATGGAACTGTTTATTCTTCAAAGCCTTTAAGTGTACACGGTAATATCGTTGATAAATTTTGATTTAAGTTTAAAAATGGTAAAGTAGTTGATTTTGATGCTAAGGTTGGCAAAGATACATTAGCAAATGTTTTAAAGACTGATGTTGGCAGCAACCGTACAGGAGAAATTGCACTTGTTCCCGTTTCTAGTCCCGTTAACCAAACAAAAGTAATGTTTTATTCTACTTTATTTGATGAAAATGCTGCATGTCACATTGCTCTAGGTGCTTCTTATCCAAACAACATTAAAAATGGTACTGCAAAAACTCGTTCTGAATTAGCAAAGTTAGGTTCTAATGATAGTTTGATCCACGTTGATTTCATGTTTGGAACAGATGATTTAGATATCGTTGGTGGCTATAATGATAAAAAGAAACAACCAGTTGTTATTTCTAAAAAAGGTAAATTGATGTTTTAATTAGCAAAATTAGAAAAATTTTGTTAATAATTAATATATTTTTGCATTATATATGTTGTTTAATGTTAAATTGCACATTATATATGCATAAAATCATTAAATTTTTCTCTTAAAAAAATCGGTGTTTGACTGGGGAAATAGACAATAATTGAACAAATATTGTATTTTATGCAAATTCTTATACACAAAACATGAAATGTTATATATAATATATATAAATAACTCTTTGATAGAGTGACACTTGCATGTCATTCCGAGTATTAAATTCCCAATTGCATGGTTAATACTAAAAAATATAAAAAAATATCCCCATTAGTTACACGAATTGATTATTCTAAGTTTGAACTTAAAAACTTTGAAGAACCAAATTTACTTGAAATTCAAAAATCTTCATTTGAACGTTTTTTAAAACTAGAGCTTAAAGCATTATTTGAATTATATTTTCCAATCACACATGAAAAAAACAAAAAATATAAGGTTGAATTTGCCGGTGTTAAATTTGTAGAATCTAAAAATGCTATTTCTGAACAAGAAGCTTTAGCAAAAGGTAAAAGTTATGAAAAAGCTATTTATGCTGATTTAACTTTAGTAAACAATGAGTCTGGTGATGTTGATGTTGCTAAGAAGACGCAGAAGAATGTTTCTAGTGGTATTTTCTTTGGTAACATCCCAATGATTACAAGTAGTGGTACTTTTATTGTTAACGGTGTTGAAAAAAATGTTTTAAGTCAAATCGTTCGTTCACCTGGTTTATATGTACTTTCTCAATCTCGTGCTCGTTTATCTGCTCATGCACATACAGGTTATTTTTGCGAGTTATTAGCAAACCGTGGTACATTAATTCATTTTTATAATACAAAGAACAATGTTATTAAATGTTCAATCCGTATCTCAACAAAATTTGATAAATCTAAAGAGTTTACAGTAACTTCTCTTTTAAAAGCATTAGGTATGACAGAAGCTGAAATTATTCGTGTATTTAATAATGATCCTTCAATTATCAATTCATTAGCAAACGATACAATCAATGTTAAAACAATTTTTCAAGATAAGTTAATCCGTCAATTCCGTGACCCTAAAGATAAAACTAACAACTCTCAAGGTTTATTTACTTCAATCCGTTCATATTTAACACAATATACTGAATTGGAAAAATCAGCACCTGAACAAGCTAAGGCTGTAATGGATAAGATTATTTCTGAATGAACTGCAAAGAATTTTATTGATGAATTAGAGATTTCTACAAGAGCTATTGAAAATGAAGTTAATGATACTAATTACCAAGAAATTTTTTCTAAATATTTATTCACAATTCGTTCTTATGACCTAAGTGGTGCTGGTAGATATAAATTAAATCGTAAATTTCAATTGTCTGATCGTTTAAATGGTCGTATTATTGCTCAAGACCTTAAAACAAACTCAGGTACGTTATTTAAAGCTGGTCAATTAATTTTAAAAGAGGAATTAGACAAAATTAAAGACTCATTTGTTAAGAACGAACTTGATGTAACAATGAAGTTTGATATTGATAACAAATTTGCTAAACCAACTGATAAAGTATTAGAAAAAATTGAAGTTTATATTGATAATAACTCACTTGATAAAACTATTAGTGTTATTGCTCCACACATTGAATCAACTGTTAACACATTGACAATTGCCGACATTATCTCTATTATTTCTTATACAATTGGATTACAACATGATATTGGTGATGTTGATGATATTGAACATATTGGTAATAAACGTTTACGTTTAATCCACGAACAATTACGTCAAAAACTAGCTGTAGGTATGAACCGTGTGGAAAAAGCTGTTAAAGAAAAATTATCATCTCTATATTCTAAAACTGCTTCTGGTGATGAATTAAAAAAATTAGAGTCACGTGCTACAATTAAAAATGTTATTAATACAAAACATTTCCAAGCTGCTATTAAAACATTCTTTAATACATACCAATTAACACAATTCTTAGACCAACAAAATCCTTTATCTGAATTATCTGCTAAACGAAGAATATCTGCCATGGGTGAAGGTGGTGTTAACCGTGATGATCCAAACTTGGAAATTCGTGATATTCACTATTCACAATATGGTCGTGTTTGTCCAATTGAGTCTCCAGAAGGTTTATCAGTAGGTTTAGTATTGTCATTAGCTGCTTATAGTCGTATCGATAGTAATGGTTTTATTCAAACACCATACTTTAAAGTTGACAAATCTACTAATAGAATTACTGACACAGTTGAGTGATTAACTGCACTTAAGGAAGATGAGCACGTTGTAGCCCATTTCGATATTCCTCACAACCCTGATGGTAAAATTACTGTTGATTTCTGTGATGCACGTTACCGTGGACAAGATGAATTAATCGCTGTTAATGAAATTGATTATGTTGGTATTTCTCCTAAACAAATTCTTTCTATTTCTGCAGGACTAATTCCTTTTATTGAAAGTGATGAAGGCCACCGTGCGGAAATGGCTTCAAACATGCAACGTCAAGCATTACCTTTAATTTTACCACACGCTCCGAGTGTAGGTACTGGTAATGAATACCGAATTGCACACGATTCATTAAGTGGTTTATTATCTGAAGAAGATGGAAAAGTTACTTATGTTGATAGTGAGAAAATTACAGTTAATAACAAAATACATCATTTAAGTAAATTTGCACGTACAAATCAACGTACATGCCGTAACCACACACCAATCGTTAATGTTGGCGATGAAGTTAAAGTTGGTGATGTACTTGCTGATGGACCTGCTATGAATAATGGTGAATTAGCTCTAGGACAAAACATGTTAATTGGTTTTATTGCTTGAAATGGTTACAATTTCGAGGATGCCATTGTTATTAGCGAACGTGTTGTTCATGAAGATTTATATACAACAGTAACTATTGAAGAACATGTTATTGCTAGTAAGAAAACTAAAAACGGTGATGAAGAAATTACTCGTGATTTGCCAAATGTTGCCCAAAATAGTATTCGTTATTTAGATGAAGATGGTATCATTACCATTGGAGCTGAAGTAAAAGAAGGTGATGTACTAGTTGGTAAGACAACTCCAAAAGGTCAAGTTGATTTAGATGGTGAAGAAAAATTATTACAAGCTTTATTCGGTTCTAAGTCAAAAAATGTTAGAGATACATCTTTACGTGTTCCTCATGGTGGTGATGGTATTGTTTGTAACATTCAACGTTTAACTGCTCCACAAGATATTTTAGCTGATGATGAAATTGAATTTATTAAAGTCTTTATTGCACAAAAACGTAAATTACAAATTGGTGATAAACTTTCTGGACGTCATGGAAACAAGGGTGTTGTTTCAATTGTTGTACCAGTTGAAGATATGCCGCATTTAGAAGATGGTACACCACTTGATGTATGTCTTAACCCACAAGGTATTCCTGCACGTTTAAATATTGGACAGGTTCTTGAAGTACATTTAGGTTTAGCATTACGAACACAAGTCCGTATTACTTTATTAGAAAATTTAAATGATGCTAAAATATTATCTGAACGCTTTGGACTTAACATTAATAAAGTTAATATCTTAGTTAAAACTGTTAAGAGTTATATTAAGGAAAATGGTTGAGCAGAGAATGAAGCTATTGATAAATTTAATGTTGCTGATTTAGCAATAGTTCTTAAAAAAGTTGGTCTATCAATTGAAGATTTAAATATTAAAGCACAAACTCCAGTATTTAATGGTGCAGATGCTAATGACATTCAAAACGCTTTAAAGGATGTGAATATTAATGTTGATGAAAATCATGGTAAGTTTAAGTTAATTGATGGTCGAACTGGTGAGTACTTTGATCGTCCTGTAACAGTTGGTGTAATGTATTTACTTAAACTTGACCACATGGTTGATGATAAAATTCATGCTCGAGCAATTGGACCATATTCACGTGTTACGCAACAACCACTTGGTGGAAAAAGTCAGAACGGTGGACAACGTTGTGGAGAAATGGAAGTGTGAGCACTTGAAGCCCATGGTGCAGCATATAATATTCGTGAATTAATGACTATTAAATCTGATGATGTTGTTGGTAAACGTGCTGCTTATAGTGCCATCATTAACCACCGTGAAATTCCGCAACCTAACATTCCTGATGCTTTTAAATTATTAACAAAAATTTTACAAGGATTATGCTTAAAAATTACTGTTGAAACTGATAAAGGTAACCATGCTGATTTTGATGAATTTGCACGAACAATTGAAGAAACAATGCAGATTTTTTCAGGAGCAACTGAAACAAAAGTTGCAGAAATCGAATCTAGTAAGTATAATGAAAGTGAAGCCCTAAACTCCACCGTTTCTAAAACTGAAGGGAGCAAAGGAGAGTAAAAATGGCAATAAATAAAAAAGAACAAATCAAAACTTTAAAGTTATCATTAGCAAATGAGGAAATGATCCTTAAGTGATCTTATGGTGAAATAAAGAAATCTGAAACAATCAATTACAAGACTCTAAAACCAGAACCAGAGGGTTTATTTGATGAGAAAATCTTTGGACCATGTAAAGATTATTCTTGTGCTTGTGGTAAATACCATAATATTAAATTCCGTGGCCGTCGTTGTGAGAAATGTGGAGTTGAAGTTATTTCATCAATCGTTCGTCGTGAACGTATGGGTCACATTAAATTAGAATGCCCTGTTGCCCACACATGATATATTAAAGAATCTCCAAATCCTAGTAAAATTGCTATGGTACTTGACATGGGACGTGAAATTGAAGAAGTAATTTATTTTGTTCACTACATCGTTCTTGAAAGTCCGACAGTTTGCCAAAAATACTTTAAGAAGAAAGATGTTATTAATTTCAGTAGTGTTAAAGAATCAAGAACTAACCGTGGCTTAATTCGTCGTTTATTAAAATCTGAAATTTTACCAAAATTAAAAGCTGGTTCAGTTGATTATGAACGTGCTAATGAATATTATGACCGTTTACGTGATTCAGATTTACCGTTTGATATTTACGAGATTTTTAATTTCATAACTAAACATACTGGAATTCGTTTTGGTATTGGTGCTGAAGCTATTAAGGAATTATTACAAGAAGTTGATATTAAAACTGAAGTTGAGAAAATCAAAAAACAAATCAACCCTTCACATTCTTCATTTACTAAATTATTAGCAAGATTGCAAGTTTTAAATTGATTCTTAGAGTCTAATAATAAACCAGAATGAATGATTTTAACTGTTATTCCAGTTATTCCACCTGAATCTCGTCCTATTATCCAACTAGATTCTGGTAACTTCACTACTTCTGATGTTAATGATTTATACCGTCGTATCATTATTCGTAATGAACGTTTACACCGTATGATTGAACAAAATTCTCCATCTGTAATTATTAATAATGAGAAACATATGATTCAAGAAGCTGTTGACTCTTTATTTGATAACTCAGCTCGTGGTAATAAACGTTTCAAAAATAAAGATTTCACTCCACTTAAATCTCTAAGTGATAAACTAAAAGGTAAAGAAGGTTTATTCCGTAAAAACCTACTTGGTAAACGTGTTGACTATTCTGCACGAAGTGTTATCGTTGGTGGACCTGAATTAAAATTATATGAAGCAGGTGTTCCTGTGGACATTATTCTAAAAATCTTCCGTCCATTCATCATCGCTGATTTAATTAAGAAAACTGATGATGATGGTAATGAAATTACACCAATTGCGCAAAATATTAAAATAGCTGAAAAAATTCTCTTTGAACAACAAGATATTATTTGACCAATTGTACAAAACATTATTAAAGATCGTCCAATCTTATTAAACCGTGCTCCAACATTACACCGTCTAGGTATCTTGGCTTTTGAAATTAAGATGATTGAAGGTAAGGCAATTCAATTACACCCATTATGCTGTTCAGGATTTAATGCCGACTTCGATGGAGATACAATGGCTATCCACTTACCACTTTCACCAGAAGCAATTGCTGAGGCTCGTGAGTTAATGCTAGCTACGAAAAACATCATCACACCAAAAGATGGACGACCTACTATCACTCCAACTATTGATATGTTGGTTGGTGTCTACTATTTAACTACTGAGAGAAATAATGGTAAAGGTGAAGGCATCATTTTCAGTACAATTAGTGAAGTAATCCGTGCATATGAAGATGATATTGTAGCCTTTGATGCGATTGTTGGTATTTCTTCTAACAACTATACAAACAAACAAATTCCAGCAAACAAAATTGTTGTTACTACAGTAGGTAAAATTATCTTTAATAGTATCTTACCTAACGATTTCACTTTTGTTAATAATGGACAAAAATTATTTGGTTTAGCAAGTAATGACTTCTTACCTGAAAACACTAACATCGCTGATTTCATTAAAGAATCTTACATTTTAAAAGAATCAATTTCTAAAAAAGAATTAAATCAAATTATTTTCCAATTATTTAAAACTTATGATTACAATATTGTTGCAAAAACAGCTGATGCAATTAAAGAAATTGGTTTCAAATACGCAACAAAATCTGGTATTTCTTTCTCTTACTTTGATTTACCAAAAAACATTGATGACAAAAAAGATGAATCAATTTCAGCGGCATTACAAGATGTTAAGAAATATAAAAATCAATACCGTAATGGTCTATTAACTGATGATGAACGTTATTTACGTGTTATTAAACGTTGAAAAGATGTTAAGGATAACGTTACTAAATTAGTACAACAATATCTAGTTGATCCTAAAAATAATAGCGATAACATTGTAATTATGTCTCGTTCTGGTGCCCGTGGTAATACTGATCAATTAACACAGATGGTTGGTATGCGTGGATTAATGGCCAAGACCTTTGACTATGGACGTAAAACAAAATCATTAATTATTCGTGATAGTATTGAATCTCCCGTTATTTCATCATTTAAGTCAGGTATGAAAATTTCAGAATTCTTCAATGCCTCTTATGGTGCACGTAAGGCAATTTCCGATGTTCAAATGAAGACCTCAAAATCTGGTTACATGACACGTAAATTAGTTGATGTTGCGCAAGAAGTAATTGTTACTGAAGATGATTGTGGTAGTTATACTGGAATCGTTGTCACACCAATCATGAATGATGATGGTCAAATTCTTGAAAGTCTTTCAAGCCGTATCAGTGGTCGTTATTCTGTTAGCGACGTAGTTGACAATAGTGGTAATGTTCTAGTTAAAGGCGGTGAACTAATTAGCGAAGATATTGCTGAAAAAATTGAAAAATCTGGTGTTGAAAGTGTTGAAATTCGTTCAATCCTACACTGTAACTGTAAACATGGTGTTTGTCGTAAATGTTATGGAACTGATTTAACAACAGGTAAAGATGTTAATTTGTATACACCAGTTGGAGTTGTCGCTGCTCAATCAATCGGTGAGCCAATTACACAAATTAACCTTCGTTCATTCCACTCGGGTGGAGTTGCTGGAGGACCACAGATTGCCCAAGGTTATGAACGTATCGTGCAATTATTAGAATTAATTCCACCTAAAGATTATGAAACAGCTATCATTGCTCCAATTTCAGGAAAGATTCTTTCAATCAATGATATTAAGGACGAAGATAGTGATCTTATCAAGTATAAAGAAGTTCAAATTCAAAATGATATTGAAACTGTTAGTGTTCATGTTTATCATAACGCTTACATGATTGTTAAAGTTGGACAAGATGTGGTAATTGGTGATAAGCTAAATTCAGGTTCAATTAATCTACATGACCTATTAATTATTAAAGGTATTGAAACTGTTAAACATTATATTATTAACGAAGTACAAAAAATGTACTTATACCAAGGAATTAAGATTAATGATAAATACATGGAGATTATTATTAACCAAATGACTAACCGTGTATGCATTAGTAATTCTGGTGATTCTAATTTATTGATTGGAGATACAATTACGATTAATCAATTATCAGAAATTAATGATGAGTTATTATCAAATCATAAAAACCCAGCTAATGCTACACCAATCTTGATTTCATTACCAAATATTCCTGCTAAATCTGATTCATTCCTAGCAGCTGCTTCATTCCAATATACAAAACGTGTGTTAATTAGTGCGGCAATTAGAAACCAAGTTGATAATTTACAAACATTAAAAGAAAATGTAATTCTTGGTAAATTAATTCCAGCTGGTAGTGGAAATGCAAAACCTGAAGAGATCATTGCGAATGGCTTTAGAACAAGGAAGGACGAGTATTAATCATTATGGCCAAGTCTAAAAAGACAACAATGACAAAAAATGAAGCAGCTTTTAAAGCCCGTAAGTGGTTTGAAATTGACGCGACGAATGTTGTACTAGGTGATTTGGCTGTGATGGCAGCTAATATTTTACGTGGTAAGAGTAAACCAACTTTCACCCCTAATATCGATTGTGGTGATTTTGTGATTATCAGAAATGCTAAGCAAATCAAATTAACTGGTAAAAAATTAATTAACAAAAAATATTACTCACATTCATTATACATTGGTGGTTTACGTACTAGAACAGCTAAAGAAATGATTGAAAAATACCCAGAGGAAATGATTGTTACGGCAGTTAGTGGCATGATTCCTAAAAACCGTCTTGGTAAAGCAATCATTAATAAATTGTTTGTTTATGCAGATCAAGGTAAACCTCATGATGCACAAAAACCTACTAAATTGGAGGTAAAATAATGGCACAAACTAAAAAACGTATCACTAAAACTGCACGCGATAATAATACTAATTATGCAATCGGTCGAAGAAAAAAATCAATTGCGCATGTTTGATTTGCTGAAGGTAAAGGAAAAGTTACAATTAATGGTAAAACACCACGTGAGTATTTTCCAAATGAAATCGTCATCAATGATATGATGCAACCATTAGTACTTTTACTAGCTGATAAGAAATTTGATATTAATGTGAAAGTTAATGGTGGTGGTTTTTCTGGACAAGCTGGAGCAATTCGCTTAGCAATCGCTAATGTTTTAGTTAAAGTCAATGGTGATGATAAGAAGATTCTAAAACTTAAAAAATTAACAACACGTGATAAACGTGTTAAAGAACGTAAGAAATATGGTAAGTATGGTGCACGTCGTTCACCACAATTTACAAAACGTTAATCGATTTCAGGAAAGAAACTGATTACTCCGTGTAATCATTTAGAAATACTTGGGACGAAAATATACATTAATAAGAAGACAACCATTAATAGTAGGAGCATAATGACAAAATTCTTCTTCACAACTATATTATAGGTGTTTTTAGTGATTCTTGGTTTCTAAATCAAGAATGTGTTCATTAATTGCATCATACACTGCATCGCGATAATATGAATAGTGGTGATTAGCTTGTGAAAAAACAGTTTTATTGCGAGTATTGACAGCAAAACTTAAACCAACTGCATTAAATGCCTCAATATCATTCACACCATTTCCAATCGCTACAGCATCGCCTGGTTCAATATTTAACTGGTTGAGGATATATTTAATCGCTTTACCCTTACTTACTCCCACAGCGTTCAATTCTAGCATCATCGGGTTTTGGTGTGTGACATTGATCTGACTATTAAATTCTTGTTTAATCCAGCTACTTAGAATATTAATCTTCTTTTTACTCAAACTCAAAGTAATAATCTTGAAGCAAGTTAAGTCTGTTGTCTTTTTAACCATTAAAGTCCTAATATTTTTAAACATTCTTGTAATACTACCAAACCAAATATTAGAAGCAAAGACAGCAAAGCGGCGATTTGCTTCTTCATTATAGCCCCAGAACCAGATGCGTTTCTTACGGCAATATTCATAGATTTTGCGGCTATTGAAATTAGAAATAGGGTGTGTGATGGTTGTTGCTCCTAAAAAGTCATAAATATACCCACCTGTTGAACAAATCACATATTCTAACTTGTGCTTGGTAAATTTTTCAATTTGTGCAATGACGCCCCGAATTGATGAAGAACTTCTTCCTGTTGAAAGTACTACCTTTCCTCCAGCATCCATAAATTTCTTGAAAGCTAATAGGTTATGGTAACTTATTTTTGACAATCCTTTTATTAAAGTACCATCTATATCACAAAATATAATTTTTTTCATAAGTATAATAATATTGATTAGTTATTTAAAACCAATTTGAATAAAAAACACATTGTATATGTATATTATAGTAAATGACCACTCAAGAAATGGACTGACCCCCTATTCGTGATTATTTGTAGGCTTCGGAACAGTGGGTGAACTTGGCAAATCCAGGCTGTTTTCAACTTTTTTAACAACTTGGTTAAGTCTTTCAATATTTTTCTTATGCCTTTTAAAATAAAAGATCAGAAAAACAGCAATTGTTAATATCGCTGCAAGACATATGCTCGCCACCACTATTAGGTATGGTGTGTTCAAGAATAGTGTGGAAATGAAGAATATAACAATAATCACGCTAAAAATACACAATTTAATGATTGTTTTCTTCTTTTTTGTTTCAAATACAGGGATAGCAGTGGTATTTGCTTGCATTTTTATACCATCATTAAAAACATCTGTCAATTTCTTTTGCCATGTACTGAATTCTCCAGGAATATGCTTTGCAATTCCTTTATTACATCACTCAATCCCGGTTTTATAAGTACTGGTTGTTTTATTTATATCAAAGCTATTGATATAAAAATGTAAGTATTTAAGATGAAGCAGGATTATGAAACGATATCCACGCGGGTCATTAAGGGCAATCGCTTTATCAAGGTAGGTTTTAGCATTATGAAAGTTTTCTTCACTAAAGACATCATCACCATACAACTCCCCAACTTTAATAATAGCATCAATGTCACCATTATTAGCTTTGTTGAGAAATTGAGCTAGTATTTGTTGATCCATTATTTAAACAAATATATTTGCTTAAAACGTACGCGTGTTTTTCTTGTGGTTAATAATCTTAACATCAGTTTTAATTACTTGCTTAGGTAAAACAATCTCTGCAGCTGATTTATTAATAATCACAGTGTCTTTGCCCTGTGCACTAGCAACAGCATCAAATAAAACATTTGTTAAAAGTCAAACTGTTTGTGTAGAGTTAGTGTTACATGGGATAGCAATTCGTGCATCAGCAGCACTTGTATTAGAGTTACATAGTGAAATAATGGGAATATTAAGTTGTTTTGCTTCAGCAATAGCATTATGTTCACGTTTGTAATCAGTAACTACTAGAGCATCAATTGAATTACGAACACTAATACGAGAACCAGCACTACCAACATTTTTGATTCCACCAATAAATTTATTTAATTTCTCAATTTTTTTACTAATTTCTAATTGTTCTTTTTTATTGTATTTGCTTCATGCTTCACTTGTTTGTAGACGTGTAAAGTCATTTAATTTTTTAATTGATTTAGAAACAGTTTTAAAATTAGTTAAAGTTCCACCTAATCAACGTTTGTTAACATAAAAACTATTTGTAGCAACAGCACGTTCTTGAATTAAATCCTTAATGGTGTCAACATTAGTACCAACGAATAGGATGTGTCCTTGTTTTGCAACAATGTCTTGAATAATATGGTATGCATATGAAAGTTTACCTAACATTAAACCTGGGTTAAAGATTTTTGTTTTAGTTTCAGGAATGCTGATAATGAAATTTTTAGCTTTAGGATCATAACGTTTACCTGTTAGAAACATAAAAGCATTTGCTTCAATTAATTTTAAAGTTGGAACAATATTACCAACATGTTCATTATTTTTAATAAATGAACTTGTTCGTTGTTCGATTCAATTGTTGATTTCTGGAGATAGTGTGCGATGTTTTTGTGTTGTATTAACCATTACTATATTAATATTATAATATATGAACTGAAAGTTGGTAGATAAAACCTGCTAAAAGTTGCAAATCAAACAGAAAATATATAATTAAGGTGTAACTTCAATATGCTACCAATCCTTACAAATTCACAAACTGCACTTTCAATCATTATGGTATGTATCACAATAGTTGGCGCGATTTGTCTTGCGGTGTTTGCCTTACCAAATTTAGTACAAACTATTAAAAATAAGCAAACACAGTACATTAGTTATTGATTATACACACTTTTAGGGATTGGTGCTGGATGTTTTGCAATCACGTCTTATTACAATGCTTTTAGTGGTGAAATTGATTTTATTAGCTTAATTATTGGTATTTCGAACACTTTTAGTTCAAGTGCGTCAATTATACTAGTGGTTTTAAAGACCATTCACATTAAACAAGCTAAAATGAAAAAGCTTTCTGAAGTTGAATATTGCAAAAGTATTGCACCATCTTCACATAAAAAATAATTTTTAATTATTTAATATTACTTAAAACTTTTAAAATAGTTGGTGTGGCTTTGAATTTAGTTGGTTTAATATCGACGTTAGTTAAAAAACGTGATACAACATCAAGATTAATTGGTTTAGAAGAATAAAGGGTAGCAATAACTTCATTTTTTTTAACACTTTCATTTTGAATTTTATTTAATCATATACCAGCATGATAATCTAGTGGATCAGTTTTCTTTAATCTACCAGCACCTAATAATAATGAAATCATGCCCATTTCCTCAGTTTTTTTATAAGATAAATATCCACTCGAGTTAGCTTTGATTTCATAATTATATTTTGGTGCAAAGTACTTTCCACTGTTAATTGCAGCAATGTCGGCTTTTTGTGAAGTAACTCATTCAATGAATTTTTTATAAGCACCTTTATTTTTAATACATTCATCAATGGCTGATAGAGCTTCTTTTTTAGTTTTAAATATTTTTGTAGCTACTAATATGTCACTTACAAAAGTATATATCAAATCTTTTATCTCATCACATTCAAAACTACCATTTAAAAAATCAATCGCTGCTTTAATTTCTAAACCATTACCAATTGCTCTTCCTAATGGTTGATCCATGTTAGTGATGTGTACCACTGTTTTTTTATTAAATTTAGTGAAAATATCAATCATAGTTTTAGCAAGGATTGTCGCATCACCGATGTTTTTCATGAAAGCACCATCACCAACTTTTACATCTAAGAAAATATAATCAGCGTTAAGTGCTAATTTTTTTGAAACCACACTAGATGCAATTAATGGGATTGATTCAACTGTTCCTGATGAATTACGCAATGCATAAATCACACCATCAGCTGGGGCCACATCAGCAGTTTGACTCATGATGAATAAACCACATTTTTTTAATAATTGCATATCTTCACCTGTTTTTAAATTAAAATCAAACCCAATTGATTCTAATTTATCGATTGTTCCACCAGTGAAGCCTAAACCACGGCCAGACATTTTAGCGACTTTTAAACCGAAATATGCACAAATTGGTGCAAGGATGATTGATACTTTATCCCCAATACCACCAGTGGAGTGCTTGTCAATTTTTATTCCAGGTATTTTGCTGTAATCACGCACTTTTCCAGATTCTAACATAGCTTTTGTTAAAAAATATGTTTCATCACTATTCATACCATTAATCACAATTGCCATCAATAGCGCAGCTGCTTGATAGTCAGTGATGGACTTCTTCTGCGTATATTCAGTGACGAAATACATAATTTCATCTTGCTGTAATGCTTCGTTTTTTCTTTTTTTATTAATAATGTCAATTATATTCATGTCTCAGTATAATCTCTGTCTATATATTAATTATACTTTATTCATCAAACGAAACACTAAGTTTGCGAATTCATCATTTTTTTTCACTTGTTTTTCAATTTTTTCTATAGCTTCAATTACAGTGGTATGTGAGCGATTTGAGAATAGACTACCAATGGCATTGAGTGTCAATTTATATTTGTGCTTTAAAATATACATACAAATGCTTCGTACCCTCACAAAAGCCGCTACACGTGTGATTGATATTACTGCTTCAACATTAATATTAAAATCATTGCAAATACTTTCAATAACAAACATAGGGTTGATTGAACTATTGAAATGAGCATTACCTTCAACAGCATTTGTGTTGAGAATTTTTTGTAAATCTCCGGTTGTTAAAATACTATTGTTCTCATAATTATTGATAGCATGAAAGATAATGGTGTTAATTGTACCATCAAGTTTACGAATGTCACCATTTGTATGTGAAGCAAGAAAATGCAATGCATCATCTGTAAGTCTAAAAGTTTCTGTGCCTGTGGCTAATTTTCGTTTAATAATTTCTTTGATAGCTACAACATTTGGTTTTTCAATTATACAAGTTACTCCTGAAGCTAAACGACTAATGATACGTTGATCGATTCCATGTAAATGTTCAAGGTTGCGATCACTTGCGACAATAATTTTTTTATTTGTACTCACCATTTTATTAAAAATATTAAAAAATATTTCCGTGATTCCTTCTTTTCCTTTGCCGAAAAATTGGATATCATCAACTAGCATTAAATCATACTGTAAAAAATTTGTTTTAAGTTTTTGCAAAGCAATTCCATCTGTGTCATTTTCTTTTTTTGTGTTATAAATATTGTTAATGATATCATCACTATTAAAAAATACAACGCTCTTGTTAGCAACCATGGAAACATATTTATTGCCGATTGCATGCAGTAAATGGGTTTTACCAACTCCCACAGCACCTGCAATGAATAATATATTTCAAGGAGCAGTATCGTCACTATATTTTCGACCCATACGTACTGCATCCTTGTTGTTATCACCAACAATGTAGTTGTCAAATGTATAAAATTCATTTAAATTAGTTTTTAAATACGCAGTTGGTGAAATTGATGTTTTTGCAAGTGGTTCGTTTGGTAAATATAAATTAATTTGTACAACATTTTTTAAAGCAGCACTAAAAATATCAGTAATTTTTTTAATTCATTTATCATTGATTTGTGTTTTTGCAAAACCATCCTTAACACACAAATTAATGATATTGTTTTCACTACTGATGAAATTTAGGGTGGCAATATAATTGTTATAGAATAAATCGTTATTAATAACAGGCTGCAATTCCTTAATAGTATTATCAAAAATAATTTTTATTTGCTCATCTGTGACAGGCATAATTCAATATAAGCATATTATAGAATATACGCATCCACTAAAATATATGTTTTGCTATTTGTGATGTAAATATTAAAAAATAACTTGCTTTATTTAGTGTTACGTCTAAAAGAAAAACCTAAAATAGACATAATTACAGCACCAATTACACCCATTGTTACAAAAATTCATAGTAGACTTGTTGATGAAGTACTTTCCTTACTGTCATATGTTACATTATTTTCCAAAGCACCGCCAATTGAGTATAGTTCATTTGAGGCATTATCATTAATATATGTCTTATATGGCAAAAAGAATTTAAATGATGGAGCAATATCAGCATTAATGTCAGTTTCAACATTATTTCTCAAACTAGAATTGAAGTGGATTAGACGGAATGGAGCTTTTGCAAATTGAATACGGTTAATGTTTAATGCTGATAAATAAAGTTCTGCAAGTGGATATGGGCTTGTAGGGACAATGGTGTTAATATCTAAATCATACAATGAATTAAAACCAGATAAGTCTAATTTTTGCAAGTTTGAAAAGCCACCTCAAAAATTATTAAGTGCTATACCTGATGTAAAATAGACATTATCAGAGCCAGTAATTGCTAAATTAGCTGAAATACTAGAAATTTTAGGTCTAATTTCATTAAGAATGTTAAGACCAAACTCTCCAAATTTATTAATAAGAATGTTATCTAGAACAAAAGTGACATTTCTACCAAGATTGTGCTGCGATTCATTTTTTCACATTCAATAATATCCTTGACGAGCATCATTTACTTTTTCTTCTAAAGCAAAATCATTAAAAGTATATTTAACGTACTTTGTATCACTAATAGTTGTTGGTTCAGCAAACTCTAACCTAACAGAATTAGGGGGAGTATTAGCTGTTTTTGAGGAATTAGTCGTTACTTGTGGAGAAATCTGTTCAACTTCTGGACTAGAGAAAAATAAACCAAAAATACCCATAATTGGCAATACCAGAAGTAATTTTCCCAATTTACTAATATTAAACATATTATTATTATATTATATAATAATGTCATGAATGTTTATCCAACCCTAACTTCATCAGAACAGGTTCCAATAGATGGGCCTAAAATCATCTTAATTTTCGTTGCATTCGTTGGAGCTGTATTATTGATTCTCATTGCTAAAAAAATATACTACTATATTCGATATCGTCGTCGATATTATATTTTTCCTAAAATTAATACCACTGGTATTTCGAATACTGCCATGGTTATTTCAATATCAGTTACCATAATCCTCTTGCTAACTGTTCTATCCGCGGGGGCGATGGGTATCTTTTTCCGTGTTTATCCAGGTTGGCGTGTAACTATTGAAGGAATTCTAATTAAAATTGGTGGTTTGTTGTTTGGACCAATCATCGGTCTATTTATTGGTGCTTTGACAGATATCTTAACGGTTGCTTTAACGGCTGGAATGTTTCACTATGGCTTCTTTATTATTGCTTTAGCTTATGGTTTTTTCTCTGGAATAATCAGAGTATTTATCAACATCTGTAAAAAAAATACGGCACTTTTTGTATTTTTAGTAACTTTACTTGCTATTGCTGTATCTGCGGTTGCTAGTGTTTATATTATGGTTACTTTCGATGTATATACTTTAACATTATTTACTGTGGAAATTGTTTTACAAAATTGGTTATTAATGACAGTATTTATCAGCTTTAATGTTTTATTGCTTGCTATTTTATGAATTTGTCTATGAATCTTTCAACGTAACCGAACACGTTTATTTCTTGTTGATACATTTCTATTTTTCCGTTATACAGCAAAGAAATTACGATATATTCGTCACTTAAGATATAACCATAGTTGTAATTTATATAGTTTAAAATTATTAATGTTACACTCACGAATTGAAAAATCATGTAAAAAAGTATTGGCTTACCGTAATGATTTAGTTAAAAGAATAATTCTTCGTGATAATTTAGACTACTCATGATTTGATGCCTTTGCACCCGTGATTGCTTTAATTGTGGTTGTTGAACCATTAATCGAAGTGGTTATGATGCCAGTATTTGATCAACAATTAGGTGGTGGTATACCATTGGATTACTGAATAACTTATCGAATATTTTTTGGAATTGTTGTGGCACTTGTGAATTTATTTGTGGTTTTACCAATATTTAAGACCGTGCGGCAAATCATGAAATATGATTATCGTTCCAGTATCGTTGAGGGCTTATCCAAAACCTTGATTTCTTAGATTAGCTTTATTCTTTAATCTTTAGTACATTATCAATAATATCTTGAGCAATTAATTTGTGACCAGCTGCAGTTGGATGCTCTAAATCTTCATAAAAATATTTTTTACCATATGCTGCAATATTGGGATTAAGCAGTTTGTTACGGTATAAATTTACACAATGACATTGGTTTTTGCTAGCTGTTTCAATAATGGCAATCACATAGTCATTTAATGTGCCAGAGGGAACTGTTTTTGTGCCATCTCCTAATCTATTGTTTTCATTAACATGTTGCATCGGTGTTATGAAAATAATTATCGGGTTATTGCATTGGGTATTGATTTTCTTAATTAAAGTTCATAAAGCACCATAAAAGGTTTTAACGGTTTTATCACCAAGTTTTCCTAGTGGAACATCGCCATGATCATAATCATTTGTGCCACCAAATACAAATACTACATCTGATTTGCTGTTGATGTCTTTTATTCGAGAGATAAAATCATAATCCTTATAAGGACGATTAATGGTTGGTTGTAATTGTGGAGCAATTCGTGTCCCTCACATTCCATAATTAAATCATTGACGTGGCTGCAAACTTTTAACTATCTCTGAAATATAGTAATTAAAATCTGTAATACTATCACCCAAGAAACTAATGGTTTTATTATGCAAGTTCATTTTATTACTAATATAATTATATAAAAATGAATAGTTTTAAAGTGAACGGGTTATATATAACGAGAAAAATTGTGCGATATTTCTAGGTTAAAAGTAAACAGATTTTCAAAACTGTCCAGTTTTTGAAAGACTGTTAACCTAACTTAGTAAAATACTATAATATTAGTATAAACGGAATGATTACTTTATCAATTAACAAGAAAACAATTAAATATGACTACAATAACACATTTTACTCATTAGCTAATTATTTAGCTAGTTCGACAAATTTTCAATTTAATATTACTAATCTAACGTTTTATGCATAAAAAAGATACCAATAAAAAAATTAAATGAGAGACATTTTTTAGTAATGAATGTAGGGCGCGTAAATTTTACGGTAGAGATGTATACTTTTATTATTACTATTATAAAATTTTTGGCTTATATAAATATAATCCAAAAATATCGCATTGAAAAAATTTTTGTAATCGATTAAAATGGCCACTCTCACATGAAAAATTAAAAAATGTAATCATACCTCGCGGTGATAAAATTTTTATCGTTACTGTAGTTTCTATAAGTTGGATGTACGCTATTAGAGGAGGACCCAAATATATAGCTTTTTGAGTTTGATTAATTATCATATTAGCACTACTGATGCCATTTTGGTTTTTACCTGTTCTTCGTGCTTTTAATTAATTTGGTGTGTTCTATTGTTTTGTCAGTTAATTATTGACCAACCCCAAAATGACCACTCTCACAGGAAAAATTGAAAGATGTAATTTATATCTTGTAGTGATAAAATTTATGCCGTTATCATAGTCTCTATATGTGTAACATACGCTATTAAAGGTGGGCCAAAATATCTAGTTTTGAATCACTTTATTATGAGCTGTCCCTATACCTGTTGCGTTTATTGTTCTAATATGTATATATGGAATTTCTTAAAATCTATACGCAGTAAAATACTATAATATTAGTATGAACGGAATGATTACTTTATCAATTAACAAGAAAACAATAAAATATGACTATAACGATACATTTTATTCATTAACTCGCTATTTAGCTAATTCAACAAATTTCCAGTTCGATGATAAAGATTTAATGTTTTATGGATAACAAAAAAGATACTAATAAGAAAATAAAATTTAATGATTTTATAAACAAGGAATGCGCCAAATATCGAATAGCAGACAGTTTCATTGATAATGCTTGACACCACTATAAAATCTTCGGGCTATATAAATATAACCCAAAGATATCACACTGGAAAAATTTTTGTAACCGGTTAAAATGGCCGCTTCCACACGAAAAATTGAAAAATGTGCATTTAACTCGTGGTGATAAGTTTTGAACTGTTCTCTCTGTTTGGTGAAGTTACACATATGCATTTAAGGGTGGACCAAAATGTCCAGCTTTTTGAGTGTTCCTATTCCTTATATTGGCACCACTCTCACCTATATGAATCATACCGTTAACGAGTGGACATTAAAATTATTCCAACATACTATAATATTAATAATTACTCTATCAATTAACAAGAAAAAACAATTTAATATCTTATGACTAACAAAATAAATACTGGTGAAAAAATAAAATGAGAGGCTTTTCTAGTAGAAGAATACCGCAAGAAGAAACTATGAACATCTTTTGGCATGCCTTGTTACAATTATTATAAAATTTTCGGTCTATATAAATATGATCCAAAAATATCACATTGGAAAAATTTTTGTAACCGCTTAAAATGACCACTCTCACATAAAAAATTAGAGAATGTAACTTTGTCTCCAGGTAAAAAATTTTGGATCTGTTGCGTGGTTTATTTTGGGTGGGCATATGCATTGTGGGGTGGGCCTAAATATCCAGCTTTTTGAATATGATTATTTTTGATTATACCTTTGTTATTGCTGTGGCCAATTCTAAATCTAATATTCTAATTGATGATAAGTCC
>JAITWZ010000022.1 GCA_031284985.1 Mycoplasmataceae bacterium | reverse complement strand
GAACTATTTTCGAAAATTCTGAAATTTTCTGATTTCAAAGTTGTGTTGATAATTTTGCAAAGATGAAGTTGTCGGAACGAGCACAGTACTGGTTTTTACAGCACATACTATCGCAACCTGTCGTAAATTGAATTTGATAAAGAGTTTGAAGATCCTTGCTCACGATAAAATAAATAGATACAATTCAGATTAATTTAATCGTTATGATAAAATTTAAGCAATTTGAAAGGATGCAAGAGCTTAGGTTTGTTACATCAATTACCATCACTGCTACCTATGGTGGAATCAACAGAGCATTTAAGGTGAGTTTGATGGCCCCTCCATTGGTAATACCAACTCCAACAAAGAAAACTGGAAGTTTTGCTCTTGGAACAAATTTAGAATGGGGTAGTCGTGGATCAAGTAGTTCATTAATACAATATGGTGATTTAGTTATGGGTTTTTGTGAATTCAGAAATAAAAACGCTATCACCACTAGCAACTATACAATTTTAAAAATATCTGGTGTATCGATGCCAACTTCTACTGTAGCTGTAAAAATAGATTTTTTAGAAGATTACAATGTTTTTGCCGACATACCGTGTAGAATGAAACTTACAACAACTGGTGAAATCCAAACTATTATTAATAATGATGATTTTCAGGGTAATGGTTATTGACAAATTTCTTTCTTCTATTACGTATAATACGCTATGCAGTTAAATAATTAAAACTCACCACAAAAGCATATCCTGCAAGGAATCGTGAAGAGCTAATATGGAATGTTATTGTACCATCTTTATTGACTGCTATAGCAGGCATTTCCATGTCGTATGCCGCAAAATCGTTTAGCTGGACGCAACTACCTGGTGTTGCAGCTGCTGGCATTGAAATACCACTAAGAGTAAATAGTTTGTAGTCACCTACTGCTGTGGCACTACCCGTAGTGTAAAATTCGATTATACCCACCACAAGTTTGCCATATTGAATTACAGAACTGTTTGTGTATCTATTAGGGATATTCCCAGCATATGCTGAATTATAAGTGACTGTTCCGGCTTTTGCTACAGGTTCAGCTGGTATTACTAACGGTTTAGCCATCAAACTCACCTTAAACGCTCTATTAATTCCAGCATAAGTAGCAGTGATGGTAATTGATGTAATAATTCCTAGATTTCAATATGCATAAAATACTAAAATGTTGCATTACAAACATGTACACTTTTTTGAAAGACATATCAGTCTTTCAAAAATATAATTACCATATTATAACCATAAATTTGTCATCAATTTACAATCTTTATAATATATATGTTAGCGGTGTAATTTTATGTATGTAGTTGTAATTGGGATAGTTTTAGGATTGCTAACAGGCGTATCATGAGGATTTTATCCAATATTCGCTAAGAAACAAAAAGGTACACCTGACAATTGATTACTAGGTTCATGTTATGGAATGGGAATAAGCTCATTTGTTATATTAGGTATTGTAGCATGTGCTAGTCCTCAAGCATTACAAGATTTAAATTGAATGGTTTTCTTATTAGAAGTAATTACAGGAATTGCTTGAACAGTGACAATGATTGCACAATTTTCTTTGATTAAATTAATTGGAACAGCTAAAGGGTTATCAGTCGCTAATGGTGGGAAAACTGTTATGGCCACTTTATTTTCAGTATTTTTTTTAGGTACATGATTATTTAATGCACAAAAGATCTTTGGCTTTGCTATGATCATATTAATAGTTCTTGGTGTATTACTAATTAACCATCATAATCACCGCTATCATCAACGAGTTGTTAAGCATAATAAAAAATTGATTAAAAAAACATTTAGTGATAAACAAACACATATTACCTGATTTAGTAACCATAAAATTTGGGTTTATTTAGCAGTTCTAAGTTTTGCCTCAATTGCTTTTAGTCAGTTTCCTAGTATGATCGATAAACTACAAGTAGGAAGTGGTGGATGGACAAACCCCTATTTTTCAGGACTAATAAAATATATTCCACAAGCTATAGGGGCATTTATTGGTGGTGTAAGTATTGTTTATTTTCGTGCACGATTTATCTTTAAAGATATGAGGGTCTTTATTGCGCGTTCAACTCATCGTAATATTATTGATGGGTTCATCTATGCTTCAGGAATGATTTGCTACCTATATTCTGCTTTTTTGCTTAATAATGAAACCAATAAAGAAATAATTGGTGGCCAAGGGATTGACGCTGGAGCTGGTGCCACTGCCTTTGCATTAACCAACTTTGCCAATATTGTCAGTGCTTTTGGTGGCATCTTTATCCTTAAAGAGAAATTTACAAAGCATGAGTTAATTTATTTCATTGCTGGGGCATTGGTAATAACTGGAGCAGCAATTATGGTCACATTCACTGATAGTATGCCATTTTTAGCTACTTGGGGAAAAACCCAGCCTATTATTAAATCCTCCTATATAGTTTATCCGTATATTACCCCTTAAATTTGCTAATATAATGATTAATTTTTTGTTTTTCTACACAAAGATAACCATTATATAATATAATATATATGTGATCCAGATATTAATGGTTTGTGTGCGCAAGCATACAAGCCATTTTCATTAAAAGGGTTAAAATACAAAATGCCACAAGAAAATACGTTAATAAAGTTAGTAAAGGAAATTGCTGATAGTAAGAAGATTAGTTTTAATTCTGTAGTTGATGAATTAAAAGGTGCTCTTAAAATGACATATGATAAACATTTACCTGAAACAGTTGTTGCTTTTGATTTTGATATTGACAACAATACAGCTGCTATTTACGAGATTTATGAAGTTATTAAGGATGATGTTGATGAATTTGATGATTACAAACAAATTCAACTAGCTGATGCCAAGAAATTCGCCCCAAATGCTAAAGTCGGTGATGAAGTTAAGAAAGAGATCAAATTTGATAGTTTTGATAAAACATTTATTAAGGATTTTTTAAAGAACTTTCGACTTAATACAGCTACGATTGTTAATAAAAACATGTATGAGATCTGAAAAGATAGAAAAGGTACCATCATCAATTGTGAAGTTGAATCTTCTGCCAATGGAATTGTTTTAGTTAGATTGGAAGGTAATATGCTTGGTGAAGTTAGTGGACATGAACTTGTTCCTAAAGAAGTATTACAACCTGGTCATTTTTATGATTTTTATGTTAAGGATGTTATTGAACAATCAAAAGGTTGACCAGTAATACTTTCTCGTGCAAATGTAAATGTTGTTATTCACGCTATTAAGCAAGAAGTTGTTGAAGTTACTGATGGAACAATTAAAATTGAGAAAATTGCCCGTTCAGCTGGTATTAAGACTAAAATAGCTGTTTCCTCATCAACACCAAATGTTAATCCAATTTCTACAATTATTGGTGCTGGTGGTAACCGTATTACATCAATCCGTAAGCGTATTGGTGGTGAAAAAATTGAAGTTGTTTTATATAATGAAGATATTAATAAATTTATCTTAAATGTTTTTGCACCAATTGAAATTAATAGTTATCTTATCCAACCTCCTAAGAATAGTGAAGAACGTCAAAACATTACAATTGTTGTTCCTAATGAAGCACAATCTTCAACATTAGGACAAAGTGGTTCTAATGCCCGTGTATGTTCTGATTTATTGAATGCAGTAATTGAAATTATTACTCCAGAAGAAGCAGCTGATTTAGCTCGAGAGTTTGGTTATAATTTTGTTAAGCCTGACTATATTGCTAACCCAATTATTTATCGACCTGCTGGTGGTGCTCGTTTCCATGGTCGTTCACCTCAAGGTGGTAGACGACGTCCTACTCCTGCACCTGAAGTTGTTGCTCCAAGTAAATGAAATGATAGTTTAAGTAAACAAGAAGATTATTCTAATTTTGGTGGTAATAATGGTGGCGATAACGAATAGGGTATATAACCTTATTTACCTATCGAAAGTACAATAGTATATTCACATGGCTACACAAAGCGATATTAAATTAATAATTTCTGATTTAGATGGCACTTTATTACAAAATAAAATAAAAACAATTGATCCACAAACCATTACTTTTATAAACAAAATTATTGATGAGTATAAGGTTGGTTTTGCCATTGCAAGCGGTCGAAATATTTTAGAATGCTTACCAGTTGTTCAAGAATTAAACATCAAACCAAACCAAGATTTTTATATTATTGTTTGTAATGGTGCTGCAACATGTAATTTAAAAACTAAGGAATATATCAATGTCCGTACAATTAGTAATGGATATTTACAAAAATTTCTGGTGTTCTTTCAACAAACATACCCTAAATTTAAAAAGCAGTCTATGTTCCAAATATACAGGATGAATAAGGTTTTTAATAATAATGACATTCCTGAATACCTGACATACAATAGTAAGATGTTACATCAAATTTTATCATGTGCATCAAAATCTTATGCAGCAGGAGGACATGCTAGAAGAAAAATTATTGATTTAGTTGACACAGCTGGGATTGATGATTGTTTAAAGATTATGGTTTATTTTGAAGATGTGTCTGATCAAATATTGTTTTCACAAATAATTAAAAAGCATATTGATTTTGCTAACTTTGAAATTACTTCATCTGATAAATTCAATGTGGAAATTACTGCCCATGGTGCTTCAAAAGGCGAAGCTTTGAAGAGCTTAATTGCATATTTACACATTGATTTTAAACAGACACTACCAATTGGTGATGGTGAGAACGATGTATCAATGCTTAAATTATCCCCAAATTCTTCCACATTAATTTCTTCTACCGAATTTGTTAAATCATTTTGTAAGCATGTTGTTGATTGTCCACAAAATAAATTTGTCTATGAGGTATTAAAATTATTTTTTAATAACTAGTGATTGATAAGTTTTATGATGAAACAAGATAGAAAAAAGATATTTATTTTGTTTTGTTTTTTCTTCATGGCTGCGATGGTAATGACTCTCACTGGGATATTAATAAGCATATTTTGAGATTTTTCTAAATATGGTTTTAATTTTATTGTCTTAGATGCGATTATCTTTTGGCTTATCATTTATTTCGTTGATAAAAAAATTGATTTCTTTGACAAAAAAAGTAAAAACAAATAAGATATAACATCTGATATAGGAATTTTGATGTCAACATTGAATATACTATAAAAGTAAACTAAACAATATTGTGACTTAGAAGGGGAAGCTGGTTGTGATGAACCATGAGCATGTAGCAATAACAACACTCTCTAGCGCTCTAATACACTAAATTATGAGTGATTTTACATAAAATACGTAAAATAAACCAATATTACTCATAAAACCTATTCATTACTTACATTTTTTACATATTATATGTATATAATATAACTATAGGATGATATAAGGTTGTATAGATGTTAAGGAATATACGTATACAAAATTTTAAATCTATTAAAGATATGCAGGAAATAACTATGATTCCTGGGAAAACACGTTTTTATTCTGATACACATGTTAAAAAAATTCATGACGATGACAAGCTACTAAAATTTTCAGCAATATATGGGAAAAACAGTTCTGGAAAAAGTAATTTCATTGAAGCGATTGGTATTCTAAGTAAAATAGTTAAGACTGGACATGTGATATCTTACCCAACAACACCATTCTTTAAAAGTAATCGCGAAGTGATTACAATTATTGAATTAGATATTAGCATCAAATCCAAAACATTTACTTATGGAGTCAATCTTGATTTGGCACGTGGCTACATTATTGAAGAATATTTAATTGATATTTCTACTGAACGCGAGAAGAAAATATTTTATGTAAAAAATGCTTATAACAACATATTACTTAAAATTGAATCTGACCTAATTGACAAAAAAATAAATCTGCTATTCTCAAATCAGATTAAGCCCCGCGATTGTTTTTTAACATATTTAAAAACAAATGCCAAACTCTTGGATAGAAATAAGATAGAAGACGTAAATGATGTTTTTGAATTTATGTATAAAAAACTAAAAGTATCATGTTACAATACGATCGCTGATCAACAATATGGGCTTCAGTCATTGGATGCTTCACAACAGGAATTATATGAGGAGTTGTTAACAGGTTTTGATACAGGGATTAAAAGTATCACCTACACACCTATTGAATTAGAAACATTAAGAAAAGAATTTAAAAATATTTCTGATAGCGGTTTTGATATGCTTGTAACCGATATCTTAAAAGCTACTAAGATGAATAAAGACGTTGTTGTAAAACTTACATTGAACAATAATTTATATAAAATTGTTGATAGTGGTATGGATGATAATAGCTTTAAAATTACTCTAGTGAAGTTTGAGCACTATGGTGGGTTTACGCTTTCTTATTTGGAAGAATCTGTTGGGACTCGTAAATTAATAAATCTAATAAATATATTGGCTGATGTACAAAAAAATGATTCCACATATTTAATTGATGAATTAGGGTTGTCAATACATCCAATGATTTCACGTAAAATTGTCAATCTATTTCTGGAATTAGCGAAGAAAACCAATTCTCAACTTATTGCAACATCACATGATATATTATTACTAGATGAAGAGTGAATAAGAATAGATGAGGTATGAATCACTGATAAAAATGAAGAAGGTGTCACATCGATAAAATCATTATCTAATTATAAGATTCAACGTAATGATATTAAAATTGGAAAAAATTATATTGACGGTAGATTTGGCGGATTACCTGATACTGCTAAACTGTCAAGATTAGTTCTAAAGATATGCCACGAATAAAAAAAGATGACCGCTTTTTGCAACAACGTCCAGGTGAGGGGAGCGAAGATGTTAAAGATGTTATATATATTGTATGTGAAGGTTTAACAGAAAAATGTTACCTTGAATGTTTAAATTCTGTATGTAATAAAAACATCACTATAAAACCAACTGCCACTCACACTCCTGCTAATTGTCAAGGGTTTTATGATGAATTAAATAAAATATTCTTACAGATCACAAACGATGGATTTGGTGAAAAAAGTAAATTCAGTATTTTTATGGATATTGATGGTAGGTCAAAGTTTAATACCTATGAAAAATACTGTAAATTCATTAGCCAGACACTACCAAATTCTCAAAAAATACTCTTCTTAATCTCAAACCCATGTTTTGAGTTATGGAAAATTGCTGAGTCCCATAGTAAGGTCTTAAGCAAGTATAAGACAGATATCGAGAATGCTGGAAGCAACTCTGCTTCAAGAAGAAAATTAAAAAAATTAGTAGAAAATGCTCCCAAACCAACACCTAAATCACTTATAGATGCTATTGCAGCTCTATATAGTTTGAACTATCTCCGTGACATTAGTGAACTATATAACAATGTCGGGACTAATTTTAATTCACTAATTAAATTATTGATTAAATAGAAAGAACCATTTAAATAAAGACTGTCCAGTTTCATAAAGACTGTTTAGTGCTATAAGTGACCAACTTATATAATATAAATATTATGAAGACGAAGTTATTCAATACCCCATATTCAACGTCAATTACTAATGTTTTTGTTGAATTACCCCAGATGTTACGAAAGAG
>JAITWZ010000011.1 GCA_031284985.1 Mycoplasmataceae bacterium | reverse complement strand
TTTTTCTTTTATACTATTCCTAGTATTGTTTTTCAATTAAGTTTAATTATTTGTTCAAAGAATAATAAAACTATCTTGAATCACATCTAATAATAATTCAACTCCTATAACCTCCACCAAATAGTAGACTTAAAGTTAATCGCTTTGGTTTGCTACCTAAACAAAAAATATTTTAATATATCTTTTATTCACTATAATATTTTTAGACACAGTTTTCCTTAACTTAGCTCAATCTGATTACAAATAAAATATGAATAAGAAAAGCATTTCATCATTAATAAAAATTGCACGAATATTACTAGTTTTAGGTATGATGGTTGTTCTTATTTTAATTGTATGTCAAATTTTATCATCAACTTTATCAATATGGTGAATATGTTTGGGGTGATTATACTTTTTAATTATTTTAATAATGAGTATTACTGACAGTGTTTTAATCAAGAAAGGTATAGTGGTATACAAATGAAGAAAAATGAGAATTTGATCGCTTTAAAATATTTAGATTGAGTTGATTGCTTTGATTTTTTACCAACAAACAAAATATAATCTTATACTATGACATATATCACTTTTTTGGAAGTAAAAAAAACGGACCAATAAGTATAACATATTGTAATTTTTGTCTGTCGCTTTTATCTCATTAACATTTAAAACAAGGAAGAAAGTACACAGACCTTACTTTATATATTTAAATCCTTTCTTAAAATGTATAATGTATATATGGCATATCTTGACAAAATTCAAAATCCTGAAGATCTTAAAAAACTCTCTATTACTCAGTTAAAAGAAGTAGCGAGTGAAATTCGTACTGTTATGCTTGATAAAATCTCTAAAGTTGGAGGTCATGTTGGACCAAATTTTGGTATTGTTGAAACCGCCATTGCCTTACACTATGTGTTTGAATCACCAAAAGATAAAATTGTTTGAGATGTATCACACCAATCAATTCCACATAAGTTATTAACTGGTAGACTTGATTTATTTAAAAATTTCCACATTCAAGACGGTTGCTCTCCATTTACAAATATTACAGAAAGCCCACATGACCATTTTAATGTTGGACATACTTCCACTTCAGTTTCCCTAGCATGTGGAATAGCTTATGCACGAGATTTTCGCAAGCAAAACTATAAAGTGATTGCCGTATTAGGGGATGGTTCATTATCTGGTGGTGAGGCTTTAGAAGGTTTAAATATTGCAGGGTATTTAAAATCTAATTTCATTTTACTTATAAACGATAATGAATTTTCAATTGACCCTAATGCTGGTGGTTTATATGGAAATTTACAAGCATTACGTACAAGTAATGGACAAAGTCCTGTAAATTTGTTTAAAGCATTTGGTTTTGAATATTATTATGTTAAAGACGGCAATGATGTACAACAAGTTATAGATGCATTAAATATTGCTAAAGATATACAAAAGCCTGTTGTTATCCATGTGCATAATAAAAAAGGGAAAGGACTACCATATGCAGAGCAACACACAGAGTTGTGACACTATCGTGTTAGTCCATTTGATCCTGTTACTGGTGAAACAGCTGATTTAAATAAAAATGACTCAGATTCAACTATCGACTTCATTTTGGCAAATCCAGATGTCGTTGCTGTTGTTCCTGGCACTCCTTTATTTGGAAGAACACTACAACAAAAATGTCCAGAAAGATATATTGATGTTGGTATTGCTGAACAAAGTGCAGTAGCAGTTGCTTCAGGTTTAGCCGCATCTGGTGTAAAAGCATATATATGTGCCGCTTCTTCATTTATTCAAAGAGCATATGACCAAATTATGCAAGACTGAACAATGAATAATACACCAGCTACTTTGTTGGTATTTGGTGGTGGAATCTATACATCTGATTATTCCCATGTTAGTATGTACGATATTGCTATGCTTAGTAATATACCTAATTTAGTTTACTTATCACCAACTTGTGATGCCGAATACAAAATGATGCTTGAATTTTCAAAAAAGGCACAGTTCCCTATTGCAATAAGAGTGTGTCAAGACGATGAATCAGAAATAGATAAAAGAAAAATTCCACCATTAGAGTACCAATTGAATACAGTTAAGCAGCCAAAATCATTATTAAAAAACACCACTGCTGTTTATCCAAACATTTCCTTTATGCTAAAACCTGAAATCTATCAACAAGGTCATGATATAGTAATTGTTGGTTTGGGGAAATTTTTTAAGAAAGCAGTTAATGTTGCGCGTATAGTGAAGGAAAAATTTGGTTGTGAGGTTACAGTAATCAACCCACGCAGCATCACTAATGTGAATTTTTTATTTTTAAGTGGCGCACTTGCTATAAAATCAGATTGACAACTACTTGTGACAATTGAAGATGGCATTGTTGATGGTGGATTTGGTCAAAAATTTTTTGCACATTATGCTTCACAAAAAGAACGTGTTGTTTTAAATTTTGGAGCTAAAAAAGAATATACTGATTTTATTCCTTATGATGCATTGATGGAACGATACAATTTAGATGATAATTCAATTGCTAATACAATTATTGAAAGATTTAAAAAACTGTAATTTATGCAATTGTGTAATATAGAACATTATATGTGAATCATTATCACCTATTTACTTATTCATTTAGAAAGAACACCATGAAAGATATATCTACCAATGGCTTTCGAACACTAATGCTTAAATTTATAAAAAATAAAAAATTTAAAATTATTTTGGCAATATTTGGAATATTATTTGGTCTACTTGCTATCGTTTTAGGTATATTGAATTTAGTTTTAGGTGTTTCAAATATACGCTTAATTCTTATAATGGTTGCATCGCTTTTTTGTGTTGCAATAAATTTTGCTTGTTTCTCCATAAGCAGAAAGCATAAAAATTCCTTGTAGTTTTGTTATGTAAACAACATTGTATGTGAAAATGATTACAATTTAATTATTCAAACTTAAAAGCATTAATTAAGAATTATAACATTGATATTAATTTGTTAACATAATAATCCACCAAAACAATATCTTTATTTTTGTAATTAGGAACTATTTTTTTATCCTTGATTCATTTGATGATGCTTGGTGATAAGCGTTTCCCTTGTTTAACAACCTTAATTCATCTTTTATCATAATAAGGCTCATTTTTTACTAGGTTAACATCTGTAATAATTTTTTTATTTGTTAGAACACAGAAAAATAATTTATTAGTTAAATACTCACTACCAAATCTTCCAACATACATACAGATGTTACAGTTCACACAATTATCGATAAATTCTGCATCACGATTTACTAAATGATAATTACAGCAGGCGTTGATATATTCGCATTTTTCTTTATATTCTGGTGCTACGTTTGAAATATTAACGGGGCCATTATAAATATATGGTATTCTCTTATCAAAAGATTTAAGCCACTGATATGTTGTATTAATTCTTAAATAATCATCATGTCGTAAATTTTGAAGTAAAATATTGTTTCTATATTCAAACTTTTTGTATTTTTTTCTAATATCAATAACTGGATAATTAATTTGCGATCACCCGTATAATTTTGCGTCAGTGAGAGAATAAGTAAATATCTCTGTCTTTTTAAATTTTTTTATAATTCATTTTCTTTTTTTAAAATTATTTTTTACATTATTTATAACTTGTACTGTATCAACAAAGTGCATACATTTCTTATAATTTTTGATCAAATGGAAAAATTTACGGACTTGTCTTTTCTTTTCAAAATAAATGAAAGAGTGTACAATGAACAGCACATCTTTTGGAGGGTGGTTAATTAGGATTTTTTTTAAATTTGTAAAAAATTGTTCATCGCTAATGTTTAGAAAAAAAATATTCGATTTTACATTCTCGGTATTCATCCTAAATAATTCCGAGCATTTGCACCCAATTATTATCTTCTTCAAGTTTTTGTAATTTTTCATCTATTTATATTATAAAACATTGATATGATACTACTAACACACTTTATTTTTTGCTTCACGTGCCATTTGTCTTTTTTTTATATCTTCTCTTTTATCGTGGATGTTTTTCTTTCTAGCAATGGCAATTTCTACCTTAATTTTTCCATGGTTGAAATATAATTTTGTTGGAATTAATGTCAAATGTTCTTTTTTAATACGATAATCTATTTTGGTAATTTCAGTTTTATGAAGCAATAACTTTCTTTTTCTATAGGGGTTTATCTTATAGAATGAGTTAGCTTGTTTGTATGGTGCTACATACATATTAATTAAATACATTTGGGAAGTTGTGTTTATAAACGCAAATGATTCATCAATATTTACACTAGCACTTGTAATGGATTTCACTTCATTACCAACAAGTTCCATACCGCATTCATATGTGTCGCTTGCTTCGTAATGTAAATTGAATTTCTTGTTTAATACAATAACCTTCATATTTTAATTATAGACTTTTACATTTAATTACTTAATATAGCTAAATACAAGAAAATATGATGTAACTTTAATAAGTGAATAATTAACTAAAAAAAATAAAAATCTGGTTTTTGTATATTGCTATTATATTAAAATTTTAATTAGCAATTTATGACAATATTTTATATGTTCATTCCATGTCATTAACTTACAACTTTATTCATATAACAAATATTAGTTTTGTGTAATGTTATTGAATAGTCAATATGATATAATTTATATATGGTTATATCTATTGTTGGCTCTACAGGAAGTGGTAAAGGATTGATTTGTGATTATTTAACAAAAAAATATCCTGCTACTTTTGAACAAATTAATGTTGGTAATATTGTCAAGAGCGAAATTAAAAACGATACTGAAGCAGGCATGTCATTTATGAAATCTTTTAGAAAAGGTGAAATGGTTGATAATGATATATTAACAGACTTAATTATTGAAAAATTCAATACTTATAAATATGATGAGAAAAAGATTATTCTTTTCAATGGTTACCCTTGTTGTGTGCAACAAGCTGAACTGCTTGATAGCACTTTGCATTTTGATTATTTATTTTACTTAAAAGCAAATTATTTTGTGACAAGACTGCGAGCAAATGGAAGACGAAAATGTATGGCATGTGGACGTACTACTAATACCACTTTTGATAAAACTGCTAGAACTGGTGTTTGTAGTTATTGCGGAGCTGTATTAGCTGTGCGCGTTGATGGACATCCAGAAGCACTTAAAAATAAGCACCGAGAATTTAAGAGAAATATGAAACATATATTAAATTACTTTGAGGGCCGAAAATGCATAGTACATGCAAATTTTGATCAAAAGACGACACTTCATCAATTTCTTATAAAATTACAAAATTATTTTGCAACTGTTAAAGTTGAAAAAAATATTGACTTTGTTAAGGCTGAATCTACTCATCGAATTGTTTACCACAAAAATTAATTATGACAAAGTTTAGCGCAAATGAAATCCGTAATAAATGAATTAAGTTTTTTAAGAGTAAAGATCACTTATTTATTGCCCCAGCATCGCTAATCCCAGTAAATGACCCAACATTATTATGAATTAACTCCGGAGTTGCCACATTAAAAGATTATTTTACAGGAAAAACTAATGCTCCACATAACCGTTTAGTTAATTCACAGAAATCAATCAGAACAAATGATATCACTAATGTTGGAGTAACTGCTCGTCACCATACTATATTTGAAATGTTGGGTAATTTTTCTATTGGTGACTATTTTAAAGAAGATGCGATTATTTTTGCTTACGAATTGTTAACTAAGGTTTACAAAATGTCTGTGGATAAACTATATATTACTGTTTTCAATAACGACCAACAAGCGTTTAATGCATGAGTGGCACTTGGTATTAAAACAACACATATTGCAATTAATGATAAAAGTCGTAATTTTTGAGATATTGGTCAAGGCCCATGTGGACCTTGTACAGAAATATATTATGATCGTGGTGAAAAATATGATCCAAAAAATATTGGCACAAAATTGTTTTTTGATGACATTGAAAATGATCGTTATGTTGAAATTTGAAATATAGTTTTTAGTGAATTTAACAATGATGGCGAGAATAATTATACACCACTTGCTAGAAAAAATATTGATACGGGAGCTGGATTAGAACGTTTAGCAAGCATTTTACAAAACGTTCCAACTAATTTTGATACTGATTTGTTTATGCCAACAATTACTGCTCTACAAGCTATTAGCAAGGAAAAATATGATATTGATGCATATTTTAGTAATGATTACAAACAAAATGAAATTAACCGTGCATACCGAGTTGTTGTTGACCACTTAAAAGCTGTCTTATTTGCGCTTGCTGATGGTGCAGTAATTTCCAATAAAGAACGTGGCAGTGTTTTACGTCGTTTGATTCGTCGTGCTTTGCTAACAGCGAAAAAATTAAAACCAAATGCTAATTTTGTACGTGTAGTAATCAGTAAGTTAATTGAAACTATGCAAGAATTCTATCCACAACTTTCTCAACACAAGGAACATATTTTGCATGTTTGTGAAGCTGAACAAGAACAATTTAAAAATACTATTGAAAAAAATCTAGAATATTTTAATAAAATTATTTCGCAAAATAAAAATTTAGATGCAGATACTGTGTTTAAGTTAGTAGAAACATATGGTTTTCCAATTGAGATCATTAAAGAAAAAGCAGCAGAACAAGGTGTTAGTTTTGATGAATCAGGTTTTAAACAAAAAATGGAAGCACATAAAAAAACATCTCGCGCTAATTTAGAAATAAAAGGGATGAGCGTACAAGCCACTGGTTTGATTAATTTTACAACTAAATCTACTTTTATTTACGACCAATACGAATTATCAGATGCAAAGATAATTGGCTTGTTTGATGATAAATTTAATCCCGTTGAAAAAATTAATAATGATGGCTGAGTCATTTTCGATAAAACAATTTTTTACGCTACAAGTGGAGGACAAATCCATGATGAAGGTTTTATCACTGTCAACAATAATAAAATTATTGTTGATGATGTTATTAAGTGCGTTAATGGCCAACATGCTCATCATATTGAAACTGATGGAATCACTATCACTAAAAATAGCGAAGTAAATTTGGATATAGATCGTACATTCCGTGAAAAAATTAGCAAGAATCACACTGTTGAGCATTTATTAGAAATGGTATTGAATCAAAATATTAGTAGCGACATTAAACAAGAAGGAGCATTCAAATCTGATCAATACTTGACATTTGATTTTAAAACTGCCCATAAACTTACAAAACAAGAATTAAAATCAGTTGAGGATAAAATTAACGATATTATCAATACTGGTTATGTAGTACAACGTAAACTTTATACATTAGAAGAAGCACAACAATTAGGAGTAATTGGACACTTTGTTGATGTTTACAAGAAAATAAAAGAAAAATTAAATGTCATTTTTATTGGTGATATTAATAAAGAAATTTGTGGTGGTACACATGTTAATAACACTAAAGAAATTGAACGATTCATGATTATTGACTATAGTCACAAAAGTGCAGATATGTGACGAATTAGAGCGATTACTTCTAATCAAACAATTGATAAATATATTGCTGAACAAATTGCGATGTATGATAAAAAAATTAAAGTCATTAACGATCAATATGTGGAATACAACATTCATAATAAAGAATATGATGCTTTATATAGTGAAGTTAATAAGAACAGTGGTGATTTTAATACCCTACATGAGATTTATGATAAATTAGTGATATTAACAAGCACACTATTTGTTCAAGCCGCTAAACAACAAAACGAAAATGCCATTGAATTCATTAAGAACACTGATAAACAATTAAATAAAGCTGAAAAAATCTGTTATGCCACAGTGTTTGAACAAAATAATAAAAACATCATTAGTGCATTAAATGATTTAACTAATACTGACAAGGAACATTTGTATTTTATTATTAATAAGTTTCCTGATAAGATTCAATACATTGCCGTTTGTAATAAAAGCGTTAAGATTTCATGTGGTGAATTAATTAAAAAGATTGGTGCACTTGTAGATGGCAGCGGTGGTGGTGGTCCATGTTTTGCACAAGGTGGAGTTGCTGGTATGGAGCAAATTGATAAAATTACATCTTTCATTAATGATTATCAGTTTGAAAAAGTTAACACCACTACCACTAGTGAATTAAATTAATACGATCTGGCAAAATACACTAATTGTTTAGCTGGTTTTTTAGTAAAGAAACAATTCTTGTTAATTTTTCCTTCTTTAAATACACAACGTGGTGTAACACCTGATGTTTGTTCTTTTAGCTTTGCTTCATCCTCAACAGTTCCACCTCAAGGTGCTAACACAATTTTTTTATCATTGATGGCTTTAACAAATTCCTCGAATGTGCTTACTTCAACTATACTGCTGTTTAAGTGTTCTAATGCCTTATTATATAAGTTTTTATCATATTCACTGTGCATTTTTGTTATTGTCTCAACCAGTTCAGTAAGTTTAATAGTGGATTTAGTTTTTAAATCACGACGATAGACCATACAAGAATTGTTTGCTAAATCCTTTGGACCGATGATAATGCTGAATGGTGTACCACTAACTTCTTGTTCATTAATCTTATAACCAAATGAATTATTTGTTGTATCAATATAGGTTCTAAAAGCATCTAATTTCTTTGCAAGATCTTGTCCAGCTTTAATTATATTTTTATCTTGTTCACAAAATAATAATAAAATTGCAATTTGTGTAGGTGCTACTTTAAATGGCAACACTAGACCATTATCATCAGCGTGAACCATAATAATATCACCAATTGTTCTTGTGGTCATACCAGCTGACATATAGTATGGTAATTCTAATTTATTGTTCTTATTTTGGAATTGTACATCATACATTTTTGAAAAATTAGTACCTAAATAATGTGAAGTACCAGTTTGGATTGTCTGGCAGTCTTGTGATCACACTTCTCTAGTGTAAGTGGTAACAGCTCCTGCAAATTTTTCACCTTCTGTCTTTTTACCGCTTAAGAATGGTAAACATAAAACATCTTTTAAAAAGTCATTATACAATTCATGTATTTGTAAAGTGTATTTTACTGCTTCATCTTCACTTGCAAACATCGCATGTAACTCTTGTCAAATAATTTCACTTCCTCTTAGAAATGGTTTTGTTGTTTTTTCAGCACGATAAACACTACACCACTGGTTATACTTAAGCGGCAAATCATTATAAGAGTGAATTTCATCCTTAAAAACTTGGCTAAATAATACTTCACTTGTTGGACGAATGATTAATGTATCTTCTACTTTCTTTTCACCAATGTGTTCAACTAGAAAAGATTCTGGAGCAAAACCAGCAATATGATCTTTTTCTTTAGTAAAATCACTTGTTTTAATAAATAACGGTAATTGTACGTTTAAAACCCCAGTTTTTTTAAAAGCCGAATCAATTGCATCTTTAATATGTTCTCAAATTGCCCATCCTTTTGGTAAATAATTAATACACCCCTTCACAGAAGCATAACTAGCTAATTTAGCTGCAAGAATGACACTTGTATACCACTCAGCAAAATTTTCATTTCTCTTGACTATTTTAGTCGGACTATTAGAATTTGCCATATAAACATATTATATAAAACACAAATAACCCTTGCTATACTTAGCTAGAATATATAATTGTTGCTTCACTGGAGTTTCAATCTTCGTTTCAATCCGCTGGTGTATCACTAGATTCTCATCATACCATTATTGTTTGGTTAGTAGACCAACCTTTGAATGCTTCCTTACCAACAACTGTGACATTTTCTGAAATTACCAATACAGATAATCCTGTACAACCAAAAAACGCTTGGCTACCGATGCTAGTGATATTAGTTGGGATAAAGAATATTGATAAATTAGCGCAATCATAAAACATTAAACTTGCTATGCTTTGCAAACCTGTTCCTATACCTATAATTGATAAATTAGTACAATTATTAAAACAACCTATTCCAATATTTGTCACACTATCTGGAATAATGATTGTTGTTAAATTTGTGCATGAAGAAAAAGTAAAATCTCCAATAGTTTTTAAAGTTGGTGGCAAGATGACTGAGTTTAAACCACTACAATGTGCGAATGCGTCATTTCCAATTTCAACAACATTGTAAGGGATTGTAAGTTTACCAGTAATGTCACCGTTAGGTGTAAATTTAGATTTAGCTAAGTTTATTGTATATGCAGTATCGTTCTGTCAAATGGTTCAAGGGATTACTAAATCATGTGCTACGTATGAATTAGCATCATGAATATAAGCAGTGTGATCATTATCGTCAAACCTTATATCTAATTGACCACTAACATATCCACCTCAATTTTTTCCAGAAGAATCGTATTGAACTACTGTACTTGGTTTGATTTCGCCACAGCTAGCTAGTACAAGAAAACTAGATAATACAATAGTTGTGGATAATAGAATTTTAGCGACTTTAATTTTGCTATACATATTTTAATTATATTGCTAATAAATATTTTATATACAAATTACAAAATAATTTTCATTGCCCCTTGCTATAATACTTATAGCATGATTGAAAACAAAAACGATAGTTATAATTTAGCTAATCAGATCATTGAAAAATGCGATATTGTTGGTGTAATAGGTAGTTTTATTAAACTAACAAAAAAAGGTGCTAATTATGTTGCAGTGTGTCCATTTCATAGTGATACTAATCCATCTTTATCAGTTTCACCAACGAAAAAAATTTGAAAATGTTTTGTTTGTGGTGCAAAAGGGAATGTAATTAGTTTTGTCCAAAAATTTAAAAAAATAAGTTTTATTGAAGCTGTGAAAGTTGTAGCAGAAATCTCACACATTGATATTAGTAAATATGGTAAATTATTTTCAAACACTTATTCTGACCCTAAAATAAAAACATTACTTGATATGAATACCCACATCAATACATATTATGAGGGATTTTTATATAACGAAGAAAATAAAAGTAATCTACAATATTTGCATAAACGAGGTCTAAATGATGAGATTATTAAATTTTTTCATCTGGGGTATGCTCCAAAAGAACCACGAATGATATATGAAATTTGTATCAATAAAGACAATATGTTCGGTGAAGATTATGATAAAAATTTAATTTGGAATGAACAACAACTTGTGGAAAATTCTGTAATTAATATTAATGAAAAAGGCGAGATTTTTGATTTTCTCATTGATCGAATTACTTTCCCAATTATGAATCAAAATGGATATATCTTAGCCTATAGCGGTCGAACAACTACTGATAGGCAACCAAAATACTTAAATTCTAAAGAAACAAAAATATTCAATAAAGGTTCATGTTTCTACAACATCAATAATTTCGTAAACGAAAAAACAGATGAGCTAATTTTGGTAGAAGGGTATATGGATGTAATTGCATATTATCGTGCTGGATATAAAAATGTCATGGCTTTGATGGGTGTGGGATTAACGCAAACACATATTCAAATTCTTTCATCTTTTAATGATATAAAGACAATTATTGTTTCATTTGATAATGACCAAGCTGGAGCTAACGCTAATGTTATGATTGGCAAAGCCTTATTGGAAAAGGGTTGAAATATTTCAGTTGTGGCTCCATATGATGCCAATATAAAAGATGTTGATGAATTAATTACAAAAAAAGGGCCAGAATCAATTAAAAAGATTATCCAAGACCGGACTGATTTTTTTACTTATTTGATTAATTATACTTTTAAGAAAACACTGTCCCAAGACCAAAAACTTAATGAATTGAATTCAATATTGTCATATATGGCTAAAAATCCAGAAACATTACTTAAGTCAAAACACTTTGAGACACTCGCATTAATATCTGGTTTTAACTTATTAGACATTCAAGACAAATATGAATACCATTTTAAAAAAGAAATAGGTGGTGAATTTATTAAAAATACAGCACCACCACACCCAACACGCAGTACTCATGAGAGTTATGTAAATTCGCAACAGCAAACATTTTCTAAACCAACCCAAAAACCACAAGAAAATGTTAATGCACAAATTATTCAGCATCGAAAGAAAATTGCAAATGCTATGACTGGAATTAGAAACAATATTATTGAAATAATCCGTTTTTGCTTAGCAAATAATGATTTTATTGCTTTGAGTGAAAAGCGCTTGAATAATTTTATTTTAATTGAAGAACCAATTCCAGTCTTACCAGATATTCTTAAAATTCTATTTAGTCTTAAAGAACAAGCGACACAGATAACCTATGAAAGTTTTCTAGAAATGTTAGACACTGAATATAAAACAAGTGGAAATTATCAAGATATAAAAAATATTCTTTTACAAACACCACAATTAAAAAAACCATTACCAAATATTGACCACACAGTGTTGTTAAAGGAGTTTTTAAAAATGGTTGGGCATGTTAATGATCTATTTTATGTTTTTAAAGTTGAAAAAATATCAATGGATATCACACTTGAATGCTTATCACCAACACCAAATGCTGAAAAATTATCTAAATTAAGAGAAATTTTAGTACAAACTAAGAATAAAAATAATGTCTAGTCGCTAAAAGAAACGTTATAGAAATATTGTGATTGTGCATTAGAAGATCCAAGAGAAAACATAATTTTATTACCACTCACTACATAGCGACACACATATGATGTAACCTGTCCATTAACATTAGGATGAATTTCAATAGTATTATCAGTGATAGTGTTTGGCACAATATCAGTATATCAAGGCTGATTTTCAGTATATGGTATGCTCACACTAACTTTATTTTTATAGTTAGCTGCTAGATTATAAGCCATTTCTCAATATAATCTTGAAGCTAAAACACCGAAATCATTTTTATAAGTTAAACCCGTAGCAGGAATGTCATTCTTTGAAATTGTTCCAAACTCATATTGCTCAGTTTTACGTCTAACACTCTCTTTTAAAAAATTAGCTTCTGTTTTATTGCTAATAACAAAACTATTACCAACTTCAAGTGTGTTAAAAGGATCATTCCCCTTTCCACAACCAGCCAATAAAAAAGTGGTTGGGATTATCAACAAACTAAAACCAACTATAAGTGAATTATGAATTTTTCTGTACATCTGTTGGAGCAGGTGCAGAAGCTACAGGTGCGCTTTTCTTATTTAAAGTAATATTAGCAAGACGAGATTTTAAACGATTAGCTTTATTACGGTGAATTTTGCCCTTAGCTAGTGCTGAATCAATTTTTTGGTAAGCAATATTCAAAGATGGTTGGTCATGTTGTTTAATAACATTTTTGGTAACAGTTTTAAGATTAGTAAGTACAAACTTATTTCTTAAACTTTGTTTTTTTATCTTTCGAATATTTTTTTTACTTGCACTTAGATTAGCCATGTACCTATATTATATAATGACAATGAATATATTTGTTGTAGTACTGCTAAAAAGCATAAAACATTAATGATATTTAATTGTAGATATCGTAATAATAATGGGTAATTTGTAGCTTGTAACTCGAAACGGTTGTGCGATTTAGACAACTTAAACTTATTAACAGTCGAACAATAGTTTATTATTCGCCAATTATTCCAACTGTAAGTTTAACAGTCACATTATGTCTTGTGCGTACTTTGGTGTAATAACCATATCTGCCACCCCTACGACGTCTTTGTCAATATACATAATAACCATTTAATTCGTAGTCACTCGGTTCAGCATTCCGTGTAGTAACAGTGTACCCTTCCTTCTCATTTTTCCAAGTCACAATGACCGTACTAGTTGAAGAGTTAAGTACATAAATTTGTGCGGTTTCATTGTATGCAATTTTGTTTGTAGAACTGTTGTCAGCGCTTAATGAAACAAGATTTTTAATTTTAACATTAGCATTGGCGTATGCTTTCGTTGTTGTTGTAGGAAAACTACCATATGGTCCACTTAGTTGAATTACATTGACCATGTTCACACATTGTGTAACTTGTAAAGTGACACCTGCTATTAAAATCAATATTATAAGACCAACACCACCTAATCTTTTAATGTTATCTCACTTTGATTTTTGCTTTGTTTTTTGTTTCATAATCTAACTTATATATTTTATTATATTAAATATTTTAGCAATAATATAGGGCATATTCAAACATTAAGAACTATGAAACTTGAGTTCAAACAAAAAACACCCCTGTATTTATGTTAGAAATGGTGATAAAATCTACAATACTTTAATGTTTTTTAAATTTAAAATTCTTATTCACCTTCAAAACCTAAAGTTAAATAGTACAAAGAATATGTGGAATAATAGATGTATTATTTTACAAAAGACAAATATAACGTCTAGCAAAGTTGCTGGTACCAATATTAAGTAATTTTTGTTTTATTTAATAATATAGTATATAGTTTATGGCTAAGTTTTGTAACATTATATTTATTTTCCATGCAATGAAATGAAAATATTACTAATAATAATGTATTATGTTATATAATATTATCATATGGCTAAAAAAGGTATTATTAAAAGTGTGGTTGCTTATGAAGTATTAGACTCACGTGGTTATCCAACTGTTGCGGCAGTTGTTACAACGAAAGATGGTGCTGCAGGTAAAGCAATGGTTCCATCTGGTGCATCTACTGGTGAAAGAGAAGCATTAGAACTACGTGATGGTGACAAAGCACGTTTCATGGGAAAAGGTGTTTTAAAAGCAGTTGAAAATGTTAATACTTATATTGCTGAATTATTAAAAACTGGTAGTTTCTCTGTATTAGATCAAGCTAGTGTTGATACTGCGATGATCCAATTAGACCAAAAATTAGCTAATTCGAATGATAACTTTAAGAAGGCTTTAGGAGCTAATGCTACTCTAGCAGTTTCTATGGCTGTTACACGTGCTGCTGCTAACTTATTAAAGAAACCATTATATAAATATATCGCTGAAAATATTATTGGTAAAACTGATGCTGTATATACTTTACCAGTTCCAATGTTAAATGTAATTAACGGTGGTGAACATGCTGATAATACAATTGATTTTCAAGAGTTTATGTTTATGCCAATTGGTGCTACATCTTTCAAACAATCTTGTCAAATCGCTAGTGAATGTTTTCACTCATTAGCTAAAATTCTTAAAAAAGGTGGATACAACACTTCTAAGGGTGATGAAGGTGGATTTGCTCCTGCTCTAAAGAATGCTGAAGAAGCTTTAGATTCAATGGTTGAAGCTATTACTGCTGCAGGTTACAAACCTGGTGTTAATGATGGTGATGTTGCTATTGCTATGGATACAGCATGTTCTGAACTTTATAATGATGGTGTTTATGAATTTAAGAAAGCTATAAAAGCTGAAAACAAAACTCCAGGTGTAGGTGGAAACAAAAAAACTACTGATCAAATGATTACTTACTTACAATCTTTAGTTAAAGATTACCCTATTATCTCAATTGAAGATGGTTTAGCTGAAAATGATTGAGATGGCTGAGCTCAATATAATGAACAAGCTGGTGGTACTTTACAAATAGTTGGTGATGATATTTTTTGTACAAACCCAGTTATCGTTGAACAAGGTATTGCTAAGAAAGTTTCTAACTCTGTTTTAATTAAATTAAATCAAATTGGTACAGTTACTGAAACTATTTTAACAATCTTAGCTGCTAAAAATAATAATTGAACAGCCGTTGTTTCTCACCGTTCTGGTGAAACTGAAGATACTTTTATCGCAGATTTAGCAGTGGCATTAGGTACAGGACAAATTAAAACAGGTTCAATGTCTCGTAGTGAACGTATTGCAAAATATAACCGTTTAATTGAAATTGAAATCCAATTAGGTTCTAACGCTATTTTCCCTGGTCGTAAAGCATTTTACAACATTAAAATTTAATTTTTATTTAATGTTGCATTTAATATGCAATTATTTCAAGTTCAAAGAAAACATGTCTCACAAGAAATTGTGCCAGGTTTCAAACAACATATCCCATACGTGTATTATGATCCATTAATAGATAATGGAAAAAACGATGTCATATTATATGTACAAGGATTGAATGGAACAATTTCAGGAGCAGATATGCTTGAACATAAATTTTTTGATGATAAAATTCTAGTTTCTTATGAAAAGCTAGCTCATGGTGATAATTCTAATAGTGCATCATTGCATGCTAGTCGCTATGTAAATGAACTAATGGGTGTAATAAATATTACAAAAGCTAAATTTCCTAATTCAAAAGTTTTTATCGCAGGTGAATCTTTTGGTGGAGCAATCAGTGTTATATTTTATTTTAAATTTCATAAATTAGTTGATGGAATGATTGTATGAAACATTCCCTATAAAATTATTAATGTTAACAAGACATCACTTTTAGTGAATCTTAAAACAGCATGTAAAATGTTACCAGTAATTTTCTTTGGCATAACAACTTATGATTATAATGCTGCTGATCCCATTGAATATTTAACTTCAAATAAAATATTGGTCCGCATGCGACGCTTAAATAAGGAAAATAATAAAAAATCGAATAATAAATCATCATGAACTGCTAATTTAATAATGAAAAAATCGTGGAAAACGATGAATAAATTACTAAAAAAGTTTCCAGATACTAATTTTATTCAAATACAAACTAAAGAGGACCGCTTAGCTGATTTTAAACGTTGAAATAAATTAAATCAAAAATTTCCTAAAAGTAAACATTTGGTATTTTTAGAAAAAGGTTGACATATTTTATGTTTAGAAGAACCGATGAAAGATGAATTGTGAAACATATTCCAAACTGGAGTTATTAATGGATAAGAAAGTATTTATATTTGGTTGTGGTATATCTGGTGCCACACTAGCAAGAAAATTAGCTTCACATGGATGAAATGTCACAATATATGAAAAAAATAAGTATATTGGCGGTAATTGCTATGATTTTGTAAACCAGGATGGTGTTTTAGTTCACAAATTTGGTCCACACATATTTCATACACCATACCGAGATGTTTTTCGTTTTGTAAAAAAGTTTGCTAAATTTAATAAGTATCGTCATAGTGTTTTGTGTAATACTAATAATTTAATTTTTCCATTACCAATTAATTTTGAAAGTATAAAAATTATCGACCCTGCTCATGCCACAGAAATTATCCATGTGTTAAAATCATTCTATCCTGATAAAACTACTATAACCTTAGATGAGATGAAAATTATTGATAATTATGAAGTTAAGAAATTATACCAATTTTTATATGATAATGTTTATAGTAATTACACTGCAAAAATGTGAGGTGTGGGTATTGAAAATGTTGACCCTAGTGTAATTAATCGCGTTAAAATTATTTTAGATGAGAAAAATAATTATTTCCCTGATGATAAATACCAAGGTTTACCAGTTGAAGGTTATACAAAAATGATTGAGAAGATGGTCAATCATAAAAATATTAAAGTTGTTGTTAATAGTCCATATGAATTGCACTTCATAAATGAAAAATTATTTATTTGAAATGGTGTAAAAGATGCTGGTTCAGTTGATGTCACCAACACTAAGGTTGTTTATTGTGGAAGAGTTGATGAATTGTTCGATTATAAATATCAAAAATTAGGATTTCGTAGCTTGAAGATTCAATTTCAGACTTTTAATCAATCGTCATACCAACCAGCTCCAGTAATTAATTATCCATCTGATCCTAATTTTACAAGGATTACAGAATACCAAAAATTAACATTACAAAATAACATCAATAAAACGACAATTTCCCATGAATACCCAGGAATGTGATCAGAAGCATCAACAGACTTTAATACACCATATTACCCAATTAGTAATAAAGAAAATGAAAATATTTATCATACATACATTAAGCAAATCCAATCATTTAACAACTTTTACTTACTTGGACGTTTGGCACAATATAAATATTTTGATATGGATGATGCCATTAAAAATGCCTTTGATTTAGCTGATAAAATTATTAGTGGAAAATAATTTTATCCACCAGCTTTTATTGCTTTGAAAACACCCCAATTAACACGTTGAAAAGTAAAAGTATAAATAATTTTAATAATCTTTGATTGACGGAAATATATTAATGAAATAAAAGGGTTTGACAATAGTAATAAACGAGATTGTCTTTCGCCTAAATTATCTTTGATGATACTTTTAAGGTATAAAATTTCATTAGCATGCATACTAGAATTTTTATTTGGATCAACAGAAATTATCATTACTATTAAATAAATTACTCTTTTAAGCATAGCTTGTAAGACGCGTCGTCGTTTATCAGAGATACCAGTATTGATATTAAACTTAGTAATGAATTTTATTAAGCGGAAGATATGCTCCTTACTTTTTATGAAGTTTCGTAATGCAATGGACTGATTTGGATTACCAACACGATAAATGTATAAAAATAATTTTTTAGGAAGGAAAACACACCCTTTACTAAGTAATAAGAGTTGAAATATAAGGCCAGTATCCATAAATGTACTTTTTTCAGGCAAATCTACTAAAGCATAAAATAATTCTTTTTTTATACTAATTGAATGGTGAGTAATGATTGAATTAATATTATAAAATTTATCAACACTTGTGTAGCGAATCTTTCCACGCGCTCCGTAAACTCTTTTAAACTCAGTGTTGTTACTTTTAATATGTTCTAGTAAGAAAGAACTAATTACTAAATCATATTTTTCTCGTAGATAACTATTTTGCAAATGAGTTAAATATGCAAAGAAATTTGTTGTATATATTAAGTCATCAGCATCAATTATCTTAACTCAATGTCCATGCACTAAATGATAGTTTTTAACGTAGTTAATAACACTACCCCAATTACCATTTTCCTTTCTAATATAATGTATTGTATTAGGATATTTACCTAAAAAATTTGTGATTTTATTTTTAAAGGATATTGTTGAACCATCATCAACAATAATTATTTCAAAGTTATCTTTTCATTCATAATCAAAAGAGGAAAGTAATTGAACAATTGTGTCCTTACAGTTATATGCAGGTATAATAAATGTCACAATACACATATTTGTATCAAAATGTGTATATTTTTTTTTACTAGGCTGCATATCCACTACTTAGCAAAGGCAAATTCTACTAGTGAATTAAATTCAGCGGGGTTGTTAATAGCTAGTTCAGAAACAATTAAACGATTTATTAAAATTTTCTTTTTAGCCAAAGCATTAATGAAAGTCGAATAGTTATAACCCATTGGACGTAATGCTGCATTTATACGAGAAATTCATAAAGAACGAAAATCACGTTTTTTAGCACGACGATCACGTAGAGCATACTTAGCACTACGAATTAATGTTTGACGAGCAATCTTATAAGAAGTATGTTTTGTACCTCAAGCACCTTCTACTCTTCTTTTAATAGCTTTACGTCGTTGTCTTGTTACTGGTCCGTTAGTTGCACGCATATATATTATCCTTTCTTACTAAATTTCGAATATGGCAAACAACGTCCAATACGATCACTACTAGCAGCATTCATAGTAGCTGTCTTACGAGAATGACGTTTCTGTTTAGTAGTCTTACCAAAAGCTCGATGTGAACGGTTAGTATGCTTATGCATAACCTTACCAGTTTTCGAAACTTTAAATCTTTTACTTACTGCCTTCTTTGTTTTTTGTTTTGGCATAATATTACCTATATATATTATAGTATATAAATAGAAATTTAATAAAATCTTAACTCCAAACACTGAAAAATATACATATATTACCACACTCTTCTATATAATATATATTAGTTTTAAACAAAATAAAATAATAAAAATATATTATATTAGATATAAAATTAACAATTTATTAAAATTTTTATGATATTTTTTAAATATCAATTATAATATTATTAAGTATGTCAGTATACTACCAAATAGCAATGGATGGTCCAGCTGGTGCTGGCAAAAGCACCATCGCTAGAGCGTTGTCGAAAAAACTTGGTTTTACTTATATTAATTCAGGCGGTTTATATCGCTGTTATGCGATTGCTCTTAAAAATGCAAATACCGATATCACCGACATAAACGCTATTTTAAAAATTATTAATGAAACAAATGTGAATCAGTCAGGTGATTCATTTTTTTTAAATGGAGTAGATGTAACCAAATTATGTTATAGCAAAGAAATTTCATCGTTTGTTCCATTAATTTCTAAAATCCCTGAAATCCGTGTAGCATCAAGTGATACGCAAAAGAAAATTGCAAAATTAGCTAACATTGTTATTGAAGGTCGAGATACGACTACTGTTATGTTTCCTGGCGCTACTCTTAAAGTCTATGTTACAGCTGATCCTAAATTACGTGCACAACGTCGTTGGGAACAAAGTGGTAAAGTTGATAGTTTTGATGCAATTCTAGAAGATTTGCTAAAACGTGATGAATTAGATATGACACGTATTATTTCACCTTTGAAACAAGCACCTGATGCTTTATTTTTAGATACTACTGGTAAAACTATTGATGAGTGCACTAACTTCTTATATGATAAATTCATGTCAATTATTAATAATCCGAAATTTAATACACAATAATGAATGGAGCGCTTGTTAACTTAAGATAGAGAAAATGATAACTGTTAACGGCAAAAAATTCACATGAAACAACAAGCAAGAAAATGTCATTGAGTTTTGTAAGAGAAATGATATAATTATACCAACATTATGTTATTTAAAAGAATGTAATAACATTACCAAATGTGGCTACTGCTTGGTAAAAATTAATGGTAATAAGAAATTAGCATGTGGGACTGTTGTGAACGATGGTGATGTAATTATTACAGATGATGAAGAAATTCGTGCATTTCACAAGTTGAGAGTTGAACAATTATTAGAAAAGCATGATTTTAAGTGTGGTACATGTATGCGTCGTACAAGTTGTGAATTTTTAAAATTAATTATTGCTAATAAGCCCCAGATAAAAAAACCTTATGTTGCTGATAAAGCATTATTAAACGATACAAGTACTGCGATTGTTATTGATAATAATAAATGTATTAAGTGTCAGCGTTGTGTAACAACTTGTAGTGTTTTAACAACAACTAAGAGTATAGTACTTGGTACTGAAAAAAATGGTGATAAAGTGACTACTCTAATCAAACCAAATACCTCTTTAAAAAATAGTATTTGCCTTGATAAAACTAATTGTTTATTGTGTGGTCAATGTGTTAATAACTGTCCAACAGGTGCCCTAACTGAAAAGAGTCATATTGAAATTGTTCAAAAAGCAATAAAAAATAAACATGCGATTGTGGCAATTGCACCTGCTGTTAGAACTGCATTAGGAGAGGAATTCGGCCTAAAACTTGGTACTGATGTTACTGGTAAAATTTATGCTGCTTTAAGAAAAATTGGTTTTAAAAAAGTATTTGATATAAGTTTTGCAGCTGATATAACAATTATGGAAGAAGCTACTGAGTTGCTACACCGTTTACATTTGCCAATTAAAAATAATGCGTTTGGTATTACAGCCAACAATTCAGGGGATTCAACAATGCCCATGTTCACTTCATGTTGCCCAGCATGGAATCGTTTAGCTAATAATTTTTATCCCAATTTAAAACCTTGTCTTTCAACAACAAAAACACCACAACAAATTTTTGGAGCAATTGCTAGAAATTACTATTTACAAACTATTACTGATAAAAAAATAAAAAAAGAAGACTTGTTTGTTGTATCAATTATGCCATGTATTGCTAAAAAATATGAAGCTAGTTTGGATAAAAGTATTGATGCTGTGTTAACAACACGTGAACTTGCTACATTGATTAGAATGCATAATATTGACTTTAAAAACCTTGAGGATGAAGCAGTTGATACACCAATTGGTGATTATAGTGGTGCTGGTGTGATATTTGGAACAGCAGGTGGAGTGATGGAAGCTGCAATTAGAACAGCAAAATGTCTGGTTGAAGGCACGAATAAAGCAGCGAAGATAACTTACACACCAGTACCAGATTATCCTGGTGTTAAAACTACTGATGTTTTGATTGGTAAAGTTAAATTACATGCTGCAATCGTTAGCGGGGCTGCTAATGTGTTTAAATTTTTAAATAGCGATTTAATGAAGAAGTTTCAATTTATTGAAATTATGGCCTGTAATGGTGGTTGTATCAATGGTGGTGGACAACCAATAATAAATAAAAACCTTGCAATTAATGATAATTATAAAAGTGAGCGTAGTGCTGTTTTACATAAGCAAGACGTAAAAGCAAAAATCCAAATGTCTCACAACAACCCTTCTGCCATTAATTTATATAAAAATATGAAAATCATTCCTGGTGACAAGAAAGCACATAAATTATTTCACCATTAAAACAACTATCTATATTCGATTTTTGCAATAGAATTAGCAGATCATAAATCATTTCATTTAGCAGGTTTTTGTTTATAATATCACGGTAATTTAATAGTTTGTAATTCTGTTCATGAAGCAAAAACACTTTCACCCATTTCTGTTACACTCTCACCTATAAAAATAATTGGTAAACTTGTACATAACCCAAAAGCATGATTGTCAATTTTTCTAATATATTTTCCAAATTCTATTGTTGCTAAGTTTTCACAACCTCAAAAAGCGTATTCACTAATACTAAGTAAATCATATGGAAGAGTAATTTTTGTTAAACCAATACAATTATAAAATGTTTTATCGTTGATGTTTGTGATTCCGTCAGAAATGACAATTTCATTTATTGCTGTACAGTCTTTAAAAGCCTCAGAACCAATATAGGTGATGGTTTTAGGAATTTTAATATATTTAACATTAATGCTATGAGAAAATAATTCAGTAACAGTTGCTGGGAAGATTACAGTTTCTGCATTTGGACAATTAATTGCAATCGCATCATTTTTACCACCAACATATATAAAACTAGGTGGAACATAAATTGTCCCAGTTACATATTCAGAATTTAAAGTAAAACCATTAGCACTCATCGTATATGCTATACCATCCACATATACATATTGGGGAATGATTAAATCATGAGCAGTGTATGAAGTACTACTAACAATAGTTGCAAAATGACCTATTTCATCCACTTTAATTGTTACTTGTCCTGTAATGTGACCTTGCCAATTAGTACCAGACAAATTATATTTAGTGCGATCATTCTCATAAGGTGATGAGTCGGTTTTACTACAACTTGATAAAACCACTGATAAAGATAATACACTCAGTAATAAGATGCATAACATTCATTTACTAATTTGTTTCAATTTCATATACTATTATTATATAAATTCTATAACTGACTGATAAACTTTTACTCTTGCTTCGTATTATTTTTATATAATGTAATTAAGAAGTCAAACCAACTCAGCAAATATAATTCAACCCTAATATCTAACATATTATGAAAAAAACTGATCCACAAGCACAAATCAATACCTTAAGACAAGAAATCGATTTATGCGATACGGCAATTGTTACAGCGCTTATTAAACGTTATCAGGTTACTGCAGCAATCGGCAAGATAAAAAAAGATGGCAAACAGCCTGTACGCAATAAATTACGTGAGCAGCAATTAATGGATAAAATTGTCACATTGTCAAAAGATCAAATTGATGTTAAAACTCTTAAAGGGATCTATAAACAAATTTTAAAACATTCAAGGCGCTTGCAAAAAGTATTATAGTCGTGCTACTTATGCACCCATAGCTCAGCTGGATAGAGCACAAGTTTCCTAAACTTGGTGTCGGGTGTTCGAATCATCCTGGGTGCGCCATTGCTGACTGTAATAATTAATGGGGCGACTAATGGGACTTGAACCCATGAGTGCCTGATTCACAATCAGGTGCGTTAACCAGCTTCGCCATAATCGCCATACATTAATTATAATATCTAATAATTAATAGTGAATAATTCTCATAATTATTGTCGTTTTTTAATTTCATTAATTAGTTCTGCGCATTTTTTAGTGATTTCTTCTTTTTTAAGTAAAACATGGGCGTGATTCTCAATTATTATTTTTCCACCAACAATAACTGTCTCAATATCTTCACTGTTAGCATTATAAACTAAATCAGAAACAACATCATTAACAGGAAACATCTCAATAGCTTTGAAATTAAAGATGTTTAAATCAGCGTCCTTGCCAATACTAACACTACCCTTAGACTTTTCAATACCTAATGCCTTTGCGCCGTTAATGGTGGCCATTTGCAGTGCATCGTAAGCATTAATAATGCTAGGGTTTTCTTTTAACCCTTTTGGTAATAAACAAGCTAGACGCATTTCTTTTAGCATACTTAAATTACTTCCACTCCCTTGTCCATCTGTACCCAAGCATACATTAATCCCATGTTCTCGTAATTTAATAATATCACACACACCAGAACCTAAACGTAGATTACTTACTGGATCGTGGCACACTGTACAATTTAGTTGTTTAAGAATATCTAAATCAGCGCTTGTGGTTTTTACTGCATGAGCTAAAATTAATTTAAAATCTTTAAAATATTTTTGTAAGGCTACACTTGGTACGGTAATGTTATGCTTTTTGCAAGTGTCAGCAACTTCTTGAGTATTCTCACAAAAATGAATGTGAAGGAGATTAGACTTGGCATTACTATTTTTTTGAAAGTTTTTATATGCTTCAACACATGTTTGAATATATTTTGGTGAGCATGTATTCAAACCATGAAATGACATAATGATGTTTTCATTTGGGTATTTCTCAACCATATTTATAAAATTATCTCATCTTTTCTTACCATTACTTTCACCATCAATATCCATTAAAGTTATAGTTGTGTATAGGTTTATTAATGCAGCATGCTTAGCTTTAATGATTCCTTCAGTGAGAAAATACATATCATTAATAGTTGTTACACCATTACTTAATGATTCATACATACTTAATAAACTAAATCAATATATATCATCAATATTTAGTTTATTCTCTATTGGCCATATAGCTTTTGTGAGTCAGTCTTGCAGCCCATATCCATCAATCGCTTCACGAAAAACACTCATTGGTATATGTGCATGACAATTAATAAAACCAGGAGTTACATATTTGTTTTGACCATCAATAATCTTGGCTCCTTGAGCAACAATATCTTTTCCAATAGATTTTATTTTTGTATCTTCAATTAAAATATCAACATCACGTTGGACAATTGGCTGATTTAGATCGACTGCAATAAGCGTACAGTTTTTTATAAGTATTAAATTTTTTTGCACACGATATTTTTCTTTCAAACATGTTTGTTGCCAACATCATAGCAATGTTTACTTTTTCCAATAACAAAACCCATCATATCTTTATGCAATAACTCATTATACATATCATGCAAATCATTAAAATTTTTACCAAATTTCAAATTTTTATTTAAATAGAATACTCCAAAAGAACGGTTAGGGACTAAATCAGTTTCATTAGATTTATCAATATATTTTTTACCAACTATACAACCATAATTGATTCGATATTTTTCTTCGATGTTCTCAGTTAACATTAATAAACCATTAGGTTTTGTGGTTGCACAAAATTTTGCAAATCAATTAATCGAATCTGTTCAACTGTCACAAAAACAAATAATGTTATCATCATTGCTTAATTTACAAGCACTTCTTAGAGCATAGAAAATTCCCGAATTACTGTCTTTACTTCAAATTACATCTCTTTCACTAGTTTTAAATTTAGCAGCGATTTGTTCATACATGGTCTTTTTATCTTCACCACAACATACAATGATATCATTCACATATCCAGCAATACTATCAATAATTTCCATTATGACAGGTTTTTTGCTAAAACGTTTGTATGGTAACATTTCTTTTGGGAGATTTTTACGATATGGTTTGGCTCTTGTACCCATTCCACCGCACATTAATATTAAATTCATAGCACTATATATATTATAGTATATTGATTTTTAATATTTTTAAACAGTTATTTTCTAATTATGTAGCGATTAACTTAATTATCGATGCACAAAAAAAGCAAGCATTTTTATATTAAGAGCAAAAATTATTTTGCTTCGTCTTCAATTTTTTTTACTTTTGATTTCGCGTTATTCAGAAAAGTTTGACACAATTTAGAAAGCTCAGCTCCTCTTTCAAATAAATTAATAGATTCGTTTAATGGCATGTCACCAACCTCTAATTTATTAACTATATTTGATAATTCTTTCTTCGCTTCTTCATAGTTAAAATCTTTTAGTATTTCAATTTTATTATCCATATTTTTTTACCTCCTTTACAACTGTTTCTACCATACCATCATGCATTTCCATTGTTACTTTATCATTGATTGTAACTTCGTTTACAGTTTTAATGATACCACGTTCACTTTTGATGATTGCATATCCACGTTTTAGTACTTTACGAGGATCTAGGGCATTTAGATGGTCTTGGATATTGTTAATGAAATTTTCATTGACCAATAATTGGTTATTGATTAAATTTCTCATTTGTGGATAGCATTGTTCAAAATGATCATCACGAGCAATTTTATTATTCATTAATGTTTTTAAACGATTTTGTAAATTTAAAACCATGATAATATTGTTAGAAAAGATTTTTTCTTGTGAAGGTAATTGCATAGAACGTAAACGTGATTCATTAAATTCTAGCATATGTTTAATAGTTTTTAAAAGATTTTGTTTCATAAGTGCAATATTTTCATTCTCAAATCTTCAATCAGGCACTAGATGCTTAGCAACATCAGTAGGAGTTGAAGCACGTACATCAGCTACATCATCAAGCAAAGGATGGTCTTCTTCGTGTCCAATGGCAGAAATTACTGGTAATTTACACGCTGCAACTTCACGAACTAATTCTTCATCACTAAACATTAGCATACCTTGTGGGTCACCACCTCCACGAGCAATGACAATAACATCAACATTAGGATCAGCCTGTAAATTCTTTAAATCACGAAACATTTCACGTGGTGGAGTTGTACCATCGACAGTAACTTCACGGATTTTAAAATGAATTCCTGGTCAACGACGTTCTGTGTTATCTTGTACATCATGAATACCCATTGAACCTTTTCCTGTTATTAAACCAACACATCTTGGAATGAATGGTAATTTTTTCTTACGACTAGGATCAAATAATCCTTCAGCTCTTAATTTAATTTTAAGTTCTTCAATTTTTTTATATAACTCACCAATACCAAATAATTTAATTTTTGTGGCTTTTAAATATAACTCACCTCTTTTATTCATAAAAGCTACAGTGGCTGTAACAACTACTAAATCACCTTCTTTAATATTTGGATCAAGGTCAGCTGTGGTTTTATCAAAAATTTTAATACTTACACGACATTCTTCTTTTTCATCACGTAGCGAAGCATAGAAAGAAGTTGTCCTATTTTTTTGGTTCAGAATCTCGCGTGGATCAACTAATTGTCCTTTAATTGTATATTGATTCAAGTTTTTTAATTTTGAACCAATATCATCAGCAAAATTCCTAACAGATAGAGGTTGATTCTGGTCATTCATATTTCTAGGATTATTCATTTTATTATTGTTATTATTTTCTTTTTTAAATTCGTTTCTATCTAAAGACATAGCGTCCTTTCAATGTACATTGTTTTGCAATATATACTACTTTAATATAACAGTTACTAACCGTTAATATTATTATAGTACATATCTTACTAAAATGTTAAAAATCCTAAAAAAATATGGCATTCATACTATCTTTATTGAACCATTGGAACTTAATTATAAAAAATACTATTAAAAAAACTATATTTTTATCTAAAATTCTTTAAATAAAATAATTATTTTTGTAGCTTAATGATGATGTTGATAATGTCAGCTGGAGTTTTGATTTTAACTAAATCATCATCAGGAATGGTTACATGACATTTTTCTTCCACTTGGATTATTAAATTAATACCTTGTAGTGAATCAACACCAATCTTTTTTAGTTCAACATTTAAATGTGTATTGTTGATACTAATATTATTCTTTTTAGCAATATCTTTTAAAATATTGAAAATTTCATTCTGATTCATAATTATTTTTTTTCTTCAGTAAGAGAAAATTCACCATGTTTAACATCAATATCTTGTTTTCTACCAAATGCATTAACTTCAACCTTAACACCATCATCTGTATTGGCTTTGATTAGTCCAACTTCACCAGCAAATGCTCCAGAATTAATAGTTACGGAAGTATTAAGTTGATAGCCACGGTTAAATTCGCTTTCTTTTTTAGAAATATTAGTAACTAAAGCACTTTCATATTGTGTTAATGAAATTGGTGTAGGTTTAGCACCCTTACCACTTGAACCGATGAAACCTAGAACTCCACCTGTATTTCGAATAACATATCAAATATCTAAATCATAAATCATATTAATAAAAATATATGAAGGAAATTTATTAGTAACATGGGTGATAGTTTTTTCATATTTACCATTTGGTAAAGTTTTTCAAGATGTTGTTTTTGTGTTAGTAAGATTTTTAGGTAAAGAAGCATCATCAGAGTTATACAATTTTTTAAGTGTTTCTAGATGTTCAATAATTTTAATTTCACGAACTGGCTTATCAACACCATAATATCCATATGTGTTTAAACGATCAACGATGTTAGTGATGATAGATTTCTCTTTCCCGCCAATTACGGTAATTATGAATCATTGGGGCTTTGTAGCAAAATTAGTTTTCATTTTGTATTATGCAGTAGCGGGTGCTTGCGGGTTTGTTTTCATTAGAGGAACCAGAATACTGTCCACCCCTAAGAATAACAAGGCAAAAAATGCTACCACTATTATTATTATAACAAAGTTTATGAAAACTTTCTTTCGAGTTGCTCAATCGATACGTAAAAACTCTTTTCCAACACCATAAAATCAACGCTTCATAATGAAAGAACTTAAAGTCTCTGGATCAAATTTTTGTTGATCATTAAGTAAACGATATTTTTGTTCATTTAATTCAATTAATGTCTGTGATTTAACAATTGCCTTCTCATTTTTAGCTGTAGTTTGTTTAGTTTTTAAATTTTTAATTTTAACTGTTAATTGGTTTAAATTACGAGTTTTTTGCTTTAGAAAATGTGCTTGATGTTTTTCATCTCGCAACTTCTGTTTCTCGATTTTACTTAGTTTTGCCATTATTTTGTTTCTTTGTGTGTTGTTACTTTGTTACATTTAGCGCAATATTTTTTGAGTTCTAGCCGTTTTTCACTATATTTGTTACGTGTGAGATGATAATTTCTTGAATTACACACTTCACATGCAAGAACTACTTTGGCCTTCATTAATCTGCCTACTGCTTATACTATATATTATACTATAAATACATATTCTTAATTAAAAGTGCATAAATCTGGCGTTTAAACTTAAGTTTTTATAAACAAATATGATAAAATATTTGATTTATTATAATATATGTATGATTAATATTAAAAAAAATAAAACTAATGTAACATTATGTTGAAGTTTATATATAATTAATATTTTATTTAGTGTAATTTTTGCACCAATTGTTTTTGCGCGTGCTTTTAACACTACTGGAAACTTTGGTGGTATATTAGCTGATATTACTAATAAAGATGTGAGTCCATTGCCATCTTTTGGTAGTGGAATGATACTTTTTCTAATTTTTATTATTTTATGAACGATTGTTTTGGCATCACTAATTGTTGTTAGATATAAAGGTCGTAGTCTTAATGAAGTTACTAAGTGTCGTTACATTTGAGTTGTTGTACTTTATCTTTTAGTGATTATTTTATATGTTTTTTCTGTTTGCGCGATTAGAAATATTCAATTACTTACAGAGGTATTTGAAACGGATGCTGGAAATGTTGACCTTAAATTAAATAGCACTGGTATCTGCTTATTTGTTTTGATGTTTGTTCCATATGCGTTAATTTTAATACAAATTATTTTTGCAATTCTTGTACAAATGAAAAACAAAAAAAACAAACCTAAAAAAATTTAATGAACAAAATAAATTTTGACGAAGTATTTGATGTTGTAATAATTGGTGGTGGACCTGTTGGCATATATGGTGCATATCTTGCACACATCAAAGGTTTAAAGGCAATATTAGTTGAAGCTAATGCCTATCTTGGTGGCCAGCCAGTAATTTTATATCCTCAAAAATCTATTCATGATTATCCCATGTTTCATGATATTAAAGCTCATGATTTAGTGCAACATTTAATTAATAATTTACAAGTTAGCAACACTCCGACTTTACTAGAAACAAAAATTTTATCTGTAACATATACAGATAATTATTACACATGTACTACAAATACCAATGCTATTAAAGCCCATAACATCATCATTGCTACTGGCGCGGGAATGTTTACACCTAATCTTCTCCAAATTCCTGGAGTTAGTCATACTAACACACAATACACTATCGATGAAATTGAAAAATATAAAGATAAAAGAGTTGTAATCCTTGGTGGTGGTGATAGCGCTGTGGATTGGGCTAATGAGTTCAAAAAACAACAAATCACTGAACATGTTACATTAATTCATCGTCGTGATCAGTTTCGTGCAAATGGTGTTAATGTGGATAATTTACAAAAACATAAAGTTAATGTTATTTTAAATAGTGCTCCAGTTGAAATTAAAGGTAAAGAATTAATAATTAAAAATTTATTAACAAATGTTGAAGATAAAATTGATTTTGACATAATTATCGTGCAATACGGGCAAACAATTGATGTCCACGGTTTGAATATCTTTGAAAATCTAAAACTAGATGAAACTAATAAAATTATTGTTGACCAGGCACAAAAAACCAATATTCCACATATTTATGCAGCTGGAAATTCTTGTAATTATACTAATCGTCCAGGTACTATTATCACTGGCCATGGTGAAGTAGCAATTGCGATTAATTGTATCGTTAATGAGAAAAAAGATAAGTAGCTTTAATTTAAGAAGAATAACAAATCAGTTGTTAAAAACCGAACTTTAAAACAAAAGATATTTAGTGAATGTTAATGTTTACTTTCTGCTAAATTCTTCAACTTTGTTGAATGCAATTAATGTTTTTTCTAAAAAATTTTTAGTATCAATAAGGTCATCTTTTTGTTGTTTTATCAAATAATCAAAATGTTCTAAACCTTTATTTTCAAAACTCAATGCTATTATTTTTCATATTACCTCATTTAGAGAATCTCAGTAGTTATTGATAATGAATGCAATATCATACATATCACGAATCTTATCTCTAGAATCATACGCTTGCAATTTCATTAGAGTTAATCTGTTTATTTTATAAACAATTATACCATTAATTTTACATACGTCATCCTTGTTGATTTTTTCATTTAGCCTTACTTCTACCTTTAATAACTGTCTATCAACTTTATAATCGATCATAAATCTCTGACCATAACTAGTATTTTTCTTTTCACAATACGTAAAGTTTTTTGACTTGCAATAATTTTTTACAATAGATGTGATATTTCCTTTTTCACTATCTAAGTCTATATCCTCAAATCTATCGAGATTATAGCATTTTGCTAATGCTGTACCACCTTTTAAAACAAATTTGTCTGTTACTTTATTTAGAAAAATTAAGAAATCGCTTATGATATTAGCGTGTTTTTCTCGTGCAGTATACTTCATTAATTATTTTTTAAGTAAATGGCTAGGTCAAAATACCTTATGTCCCTCTTCTTCTTCTATTTTTTCTCCTTCTTCCTTTCATATTTTGGAGTCACGACGTGCAGAATCAATAGCTCTCTTGTCAGTCGGAGATGCTATGTTATATAATTCTTGTTTTCTCTGTTCAAATTCTTTCTTGGTCATACTAATTTAATTATATACTACCATAAAGTAGTTGAGTTTGTTGAACCATAATTAGTGTTCTGTCGCGTTTGATACAATGCTTTAAATACCTTTTTCAAGAATTTTAAAATAAATTGCATTATAGTAAGCATCAGTAGATAATTTAGCCTTATCAAGTGTGTTCATTATTGGTAACACTAAATTTCTGATATGGAATACTCATGGTACTGTCATACGTAATTTGTAACTAATTTGCCTAATGCTATTACCTTCAATTAATAATTTAACGATTGCTAAATACTGTCATAAATCAATTCTCTTATTTCAAAAATATGTACCTTCGCTACCTGTGCGAAATTTTTTGCATTTCGGACAATAAAAGCAGCAAAATCCTGCACGATTTTTTCCACGTCTAATCATTTTTGTCTGACAATCTGGACATTCTCCGTTATTTTTTTTCAGGTAGTCATCATTGATTTTCTCAACTAAAGCACGTGCAATCGGTTTATGTTGTGTAGCTAAACTTTTATAAAATGGCTTATTCGCTTTGTAAAGTAACAAAGTGTTTTTTCGTGTATCGTTTTTGTTTGTCGTATCTTCTACAATATAATGACAATAAATTTTAAAAAATCGCAAAAATTTTTAAAAATCACACAAAAAATTAGCTTTCTTTATGGTATGTAGATGCAACCACAGCTCGCATTAGCATAAAAGCAATAGTTATAGTAATTGTGGTAAATAGTTCAAACGCCACAGGAAAAATTAAAGTAAAAAGTAGGGGAATAACAATAATCAAGCGGTAAAAACTTATCCCAAACCAGAATAATCATTGTTTAAAATCAGGTTTCCTAGCACGCGCATGCTTAATTATTAAATTACTCATCCATCAATTTAAATACACATATATGACCGGAAATGGGAGAAACAATATCGCACTATAAAATATTGTCGGTGCATGTAAAATGACGCTAATTATCAGACAAATAACAATCATGCACGTTAAGTAAATAATTGTTGCTTTAAAAAATCTATTAAGTAGGGGATCTTTGAACATCTTATTTACATTATAAGAATGTCTAAATTTTAATATTGTTTACATTATAATGTACAAATACATTTTTGTGCAAACTTTTGGTGAATTTTTTCACCACCTTAAAACTAAGAAAGTTTCCAACATTTTATGTAGGAAACGCTTATGTTATAGGGGCTAAAAAAATAATTGTCGGTTTTGATAAAAAAAAGTAAAATATAAAAAAGTTAGTATATCATTTTTTTGTAATGTTTTTTATTTGTATATAATCAAATTAGTAATGATAAAATGGTCCACTATTTGTTGCTTTAAAGCGACATAATTAGGAACATTCGTACCAACCAAAAAAATATGCAAGAAGTTATCAGCAACGCAAGTTTGATTATTAAGAAGGAATACGAATTCGTTCTAGACTTTAATAACTTAAATAATATATATAGTCCAATTGTGGGTAATCCAGCAATTAATTTATATAGTTTATTGGTTAGTGAAGCCATGAATAGCTACCGAATTGGTCCAAAGTATGATTTATTCAAGTTTTTGAATAAACAAGCACTACAACACCGTGATTTTACCCAAATGCGCTCAGTGCTTGAAGCAATTGGTTTGATTGATACATATTATGAAGATTTGGATAATACTTACTATATTGTGCTTAAACAACCTAAAACATTAAGAGAAATGCTTTATGATCCAAAAATTAAGCAACTATATATTAATCACATTGGTAATGATGAATTTGAAAAATTAAATTTTCTCTACACTAACCAAGGATTAGTGAAAACAAGTGCTTTGAACATTTCTGCAACAATTGATATTTTATTTAATAATCCGAATGATATTCCCAAAATTGATTATGACCACATCTACCAACAAACAACTGCACACTTCTCTAATCCCATAAAAATGTCTTTTGAATGTAAAAACATCATTGAAACACAGTGTTTGTGTTTAAGCACCAATGAAATTGTTAATTTAATTGTACGTTCAGTGGTCATTAATGAACAGAATATGCCAGTTGTTGATAAAGAATACTTAAATAGCAATATTGATGATCTAAACCGTACATTTATTAAATTTAATCCGAATTTAAAGATTATCCGTAACCATCAAATTTTTATTAAGAAAGCTTCTAAAGAAGAAATTGAAGCTGTTTTTAAATCATACCATATCAATTCTGAACAATATCTTTTTTCAATCAAAAAACAAAACCTACATCAACAAGAGATTGAATTAATTAAAGGATTAAGGAAAAAAATGCTTGATGATGCACAGATTAACATGATTACTGATTTTTGTTATTATAAAACTGGTAAATATAAACCAACATATATCAAATCCACTGCCCAAACAGTGTGTGACCTTAATTTAGATACTTGTGAAAAAATGTTAGCTCATTTTGATTTTTCAACACACGAAGAAAAAATTAAATATGAAAAAGAACGAAGTGTTGCTCCAACACATTTAAATAAAAAGATTGCGAAGTGAGAGGATTAACATGGATAGTAATATTAGTGAGATTAAAAAATATATTTTAAATATATTTCCAAAACTACCAATCACTGATGTAATGGTTGAAAATAATTATGAAGTATTAAATGAAATTTATACTAAAAAATTGATTGATGGTGTTGAATTTCGTGTTTCTGGTAACAATCTAAAAATTATTGCTGTCTATCCCTTGATTGAGGCTGATGAGCAATATACCCAAAAACCACAAGTTGAGAAGGAATGGAAAAAATGAAAATTTAATACTGTCTATATTCGTGACCATGATTATGAAGAAACAATTAAGTTTATTGAATATTTAAAAACTTATTTAGCTGATAATAAAAAATCACTAGAAGAATGCATATATGTATATGGTCCCATAACTAGTGGCAAAACTCGTCGAGCAATTGCTTTTGGTAATCAATTAATTATTAATCGTAATAATGAATTTTCAGAAGTAAAACATGTACATGTAGAATATATTCATTTTAAAACATTTCTTGACCGAATCCAGAGTTGCAAAAATTACGGTGATATTATTAATAAAGATACGATTGAATTATTAGATAACGTGATTACTATGAGTGATTTGTTAATTGTTGATGATTTTAACTTCATTAGTAATAAAGAAGCTTGTTTATATGAAATCTGTTCATACATCGAACGCCGTTTACAATTGTCAAAAATGACTATGTTTGTTGCTAATTATCCATTACAAGAGATTAGAGATAAATTTATTAAGGGTGATTATAAAAACATGGATTTCTACAAACGTTTTTTTGATCGTATCAAACAAAAAGTGCAAGAAAATACCTTCTTTATTGATAAATTAGAAACTAAATAAAATAAAGTTTTATAGATCTAACTATAACACTTGTGTTATAATATACATATATGCCAGTAATTATTAAGAAGTTTATTGCAGAAATAATTGGTACTTTCATATTTTTATTTATTGCGCTTGCTATTGGTATCATCACTGGTGGTAATTTATTAATCACTGCGATTGGTTTTGGTGTTGGAATAACAACTGCCATATTAATTGTTGGTCATGTTTCTGGCGCACATTTAAATCCAGCAGTTTCTTTAGCATGCGTTTTAAATAAAAAAATGACATGAAAAGAATTTGCATGATATGTTGGTGCACAAATTATTGGTGCCATTCTTGCATCTGTTGCTTTATTTGGTATCTTTGAATTTACATCATACACAGGAGTAGCTGCTAATGCTTATGTTAATGGTTTATATAATATTCCAGCTGGTACAATTAATATTTATGGAGCATTAATTGTTGAGATAATTTTAACATTTATTTTTGTTTCAGCAGTGTTATTGTGTGTTGATAAGGGTGAAAAATTCATCCTAATTGGTGTTGCATTAATTGCTGTTCATTTAGTGGGAATATTATTAACTGGAACTTCTGTTAATCCAGCACGTAGTATTGGTCCAGCAATTGTTGCGATGTTTAATAATGATTTTGAACCAATTAAACAAGTTTGAGTATTCATTGTTGGACCAATGCTTGGCGCAACTGGAGCAGCTTATGCATTTAAATACTTTTTCACATTGAAACAAAAAAGTACAGAAAGTCATGCAGTAGCTGTTAAAGAGACTAAAACATCTAGTAAAAGTAAAAAAGGTAAAAAGTAATATATTTATTATTTTGTAATAAAAGACACAAGTAATTTCGCATTACCTTTTAATGTGAATTGTTTGACACCATTTATAATAACAAAGTTATCACCTTTTTTAATTTTAACATCATCTACCATTCCTGTACCTTCAATTACTGAGCATTGTAACCATCGTGCATTATTGAAAATATATTTTTTTGGTTTGAAAGCAGTTACTAAGTTAAAAAATTTTGTTGATATTAATGTTTCTTTGTTATGATTTGAAATTGGTGCTTTAAAAGGAACAGTAATGTTAGCAAGTGATTCTTCAATGTGCAGTTTTCGTTTTTGGTCATCTTTGTTACGATCATAATCATAAACACGATATGTGGTGTCTGATGATTGCTGAATTTCATAGATTAGTAAACCCTTACCTAAAGCATGGATTGTTCCAGAAGGGACAAAATATACTTGGCCTTGCTTAACATTAACATATTTTAATAACTTAGTTCACATTCCACCTTTAATCATTTTTTCAAGTTCTGGTTTATTTTTAGCGTTATGTCCATAGACAATGCGACTTTTTGGTTGACAATCTAAAATATATCAAGCTTCATTTTTCTCGTCTGCTAGAGGATGTTTTGAACAATAACTTTTAGTGGGATGAACTTGGACTGACAAAGCATCATTACAATCAAGTATTTTAGCTAATAGAGGATATTGGTCTGTTTCATAATTATCAAAGAGTTTCCGATTATTTTTAAAGAAATCACTAAATGGTGTACCATCTGCTAGGTAAGAACTCTTTTTATCAATCCCGCTAATGACTCAAGCTTCACCAGTTTTTGTGGAAGGAAGATCATAATGGTATTTTTTTAAATGATTTCCACCCCATATTTTTTGTTCAAAATGTGGTTTTAAAAATATAATATTTGTTGATGGCATATGTGGAATAGTGCTACATATGTATTATATGATTTAGCTAAATGTTATAATAATGATATATGTCCAATGTTGTATACAAATTTGGTAGTAAGACGTTAAGAAGTGCTGAAGATGTAAGAAAAATTGTTTCTTTCATCCCTAAAATTAATTGTATTGCCATTTTTTCAGAATTTGATGGCATCACACCATTGATTTGTGAATTAGCAAATATTGCCAATAGTAACGATCATGTTAATCTTGAGAAAAAATTTAATGAATTAAAGAGCTTTCACACAAATATCATTAAAGAATTACACCTTAGTGATAAAACATTAGAAAAAGAATTTGAAGAGTTACATGACATCTTAATTTCAATTAAAGTTAACAATGATCTTGATTCACGATTATTGGATAGTGTTTTAATCTATGCTGAAATGTTTTCTACACTTATTATTTCTAAGTATGCACGATTACCTTGCATTAATTCCTTAGATATCATTATTACTGATGACAATTACGGACATGCTAACATTGATGAAAAACTATCGAATGAACGATTTTTAAAGCTTAACATCCCACAAACAATTATTATGGCTGGTAATATTGGTAGTGATAGCATTACTGGTAACCACACAACATTGGGATTACACGGAACTGATTATACCAGTGCCATAATTGCTAAATTTTTCAATTCTAGTGAAATCGTATATTGAAGACCATATGCTGGGTTATTATCAACTAGTGAACCAAATGTAGCTAATCCCATCGTTGTACCATCAATTAATTACGAAACACTAGGTTCGTTATTAAGTTTTGGTGGTGATGATCGAATTATGTCTCAACGTGCATTTGAATATTCACAACAACATAACATCCGTATTATCTTTAAAAGTGCCACTAATCCTGATTTACCTGGTTCTTACGTTAATAATGATAATAGTTCACGTCCATTTTTCTTAATTACTTCTGCTTTAAATAAAAATTTAATCACCATTAATAACGTTAGTATCCTTGATTCACATTTATATGTTCGTAAAATAGTGAAAAATGATGATACATTAGTAATTGTAAATGACAATGATTTAAAGAGCGTTGAAGTTGTTTTATCAATATACAAAACAGAAATTAACCGTGATGTTAGTGTCATTGCTGTCATTACTAATAGTTTCAATAATGAGGTTTTAAATAATTCAGCTAGTTTATTAGAAAAAAACAAGATAAAAGTTTATGAAAAATTTCTAGAAAAAAATAATACAGTAGCTTGGTTTATTGTTGAACAACAAAAAAATATCGATGCGATTAAAATTTTGCATGAATGAGTAGCAAAATCATTCTCATAAAAACTAAAAACTGATTTAATTGGGTATTTTTGATGTTGATGTTTTTAAAAAATGCACCTTATTAAATATTATTATGTATGCTTATTATATAATATATATATTATAGTATGGCAAGTGTAAGTGGCATAAAAAGGTTCAACGTATTTGCGCCTTATCGAAGAATCCTTAAAGCAGGTAAGGACATTGCTAATAAAGTTGATGATTTAAAATTAGAGTACCGGGCAATGGATGATCGTATTTTGTCATCTAAAACTGATGAATTTATAAAAAAGCTTAAAGATGGACAGACTATTGACTCTATGCTTGTAGAAGTTCTAGCTACTGTTCGTGAGGCAATTTTCCGTGTTACTGGGCTATTTGCTTATAAAGTACAATTAATCGGTACATATGTCCTACATATTGGTGATTTTGCAGAATTATATACGGGTGAAGGAAAAACATTGGTCTGTGTCATGGCAGCTTATATCAATGCGCTTGAGAAAAAAGGTGTACACATCATTACAGTTAATGAATATTTAGTACAACGTGATGCTAAATTCTGTGCGGAGTGTTTAAACCCCCTAGGTATCACTGTTGGTTATAATCTAGCAGCTTTTGATAATAACCAAAAACAAAAAATGTTTGCTTGTGACATTACTTATACTACTAACTCTGAATTGGGATTTGATTATTTACGTGATAACATGGTTAAAAACTATCAAGACAAGGTAATTCGTGGCTTACACTATGCTATTGTCGATGAAGGTGACTCTGTTTTAATTGATGAAGCTCGTACACCATTAATTATTTCAGGTATGCCAAAACCAGATGTATCATTGTATGTTGATGCTGACCGCTTTGTTAAAACATTAGTTAATGCTGATTATAAAATTGATCCTGAAAGTAATTCAATTAGCTTAGTTGATAGTGGTGTTAAAAAAGCTGAAGCATTCTTCCAATTAAAAAATTATTATTTATTAGGAAATTCTAATTTAATCCATAAAATTAAAAACAGTTTGATGGCTAATTTCGTTTTCTTAGAAGGCAAAGAATATATTGTTAAAGAAGATAAAATATTACTAATTGACCAATTTACTGGCCGTATCCTTGAGGGTCGTTCTTATAATGCTGGTTTACAACAAGCTATCCAAGCGAAAGAATATGTCCAGATTGAGCCAGAAAACGTGATTATTGCCACAATTACTTACCAATCATTCTTCCGTATGTATAAAAAACTAGCTGCTTGTAGTGGTACGGCATTAACAGAAGAAGAAGAATTTATGAAGATATACAACATGGTTGTTGTGCCTGTACCAACTAATAAACGTGTTGTTAGAAAAGATTATTCCGATTATATTTTCCAAAATAAAGTTAGTAAATGACACCACGTGGTTGCTGAAGTTGAACGTATACACCAAACTAATCAACCAATTCTTATTGGTACAGCCTCAGTTGAAGATTCTGAACAATTATCAACTTTTTTAAATAATAAAGGTTTAAAATACGAACTACTTAATGCTAAGAATAATGCTTTAGAGGCTGATATCATTAAAAATGCTGGTGAAAAAGGTTCAATTACCATTTCTACAAACATGGCTGGACGTGGTACAGATATTAAATTAGGAGATGGTGTTGTACAATTAGGTGGTTTGTATGTTATTGGAACTGAACACAACGAATCTCGTCGAGTAGATAACCAATTACGTGGACGAAGTGGACGACAAGGTGATATTGGTCAAACACGTTTCTTTGTTTCACTACAAGATGAATTATTTGTCCGTTTCGTTGGTAAGAAATTAGACAAAGCTAATGAAAAAATTGATGAAGACTATTTAGACTCACGTTTCTGGTTAACAATGATTAATAGTGCACAAAAACGTATCGAGGGTATGAATTTCGATGTTCGTAAGTCATTAATTGATTATGATAGTGTTTTATCAAACCAACGAGAATTAATTTACAAACAACGTGATGAAATCTTAATCGCTAAGAATAATTTACAAATCATCCTAAATATGTGTAAAACTGTTGCTAAAGAAATCATCACTAACAATGTTGACCCTAAAAACGGTGTATATGTCATTGGTGAACAAGTAGCTTCTATTCTTAATCGATTAGTGTTTGGTGCAGAATTAGTTAATCACCAGTTCTTTACTTCAAAATCAATTAATGAATGTGAAGAGCAAATTACCAACTTACTACGTATGAGTATTAATTTAAAGATTGATGAATTAGGCCATGAACAAAGCGAACGTATGATTAAAAGTATTTTATTACAAAACCTTGATTTACAATGAACTAATCACCTTGATTTAATGACAAAAATCCGTGAAGGTGTTTCTTTACGTTCTCTAGAACAAAAATCACCATTAAACATTTACATTGAAGAAGCTGATAACCACTTTGAATCATTAAAATTAGCAGTTGCTCGTAACACTGTGTATTCGATACATAAATTCTTTGTTGCTAACGCCACAACTGCTTTACAAAAAACACTAGCTAAAACAAATCCTGGCATTTTAACACCTGATGTTTTATCATCACTATTACCAAAAGAAGTTAAAGTTGAAAGCAAAAATGAAGATGTTATTAGCAATGTTACAACTGTTGTTACTGATATTGGTGGTGGTTCACCACACGTTGTTGCTGCTGAAAATACTAATGCTGAAAAAGAAAAATCTATGCTTGGTAATGTTGTTGATGACATTAAAAAGATATTTATTCGTACTGAAGAAGAAAAATCTGATTTATTAGATCCAACTAACCCTGAAGATACAAATAGTAACAAATAATTAAATGGTTCCTTGCTATTTTGTGTGGAAAATAATGGTACATTCAGTCAATAAAATATAATTTTATTGTTATAGTACAAGAAGAAGTGCTTGTTCAAATGTTAGGGTTGAATCTGCCCATGAAAGGTTATAAAATCCGCATTAGATATAGAAGAGAACCATTAAATCATTTTCAATAGAAAAAATTGATATTTATTTTTATGTTTCATTTAAAAGGCTGACTTAGATAGCTATTTCTAGCAGGCCCAGCTAAGCCTTACATTAACTATACAATATTTACACAATAGATGTTATATTATAAAGTTGATTAAAATATGAGCGGGGCTTAGATAGCTATTTCTAGCAGGTCCCACGTAACCTTATTTTGATTATACAATATTTTCTTAATAAATATTAGAATTAATGTTACAACGTTGATTAAATTAGACCATTATTTAGAAGCCTACTTAATAACTCGTACGAGGGGCGTAGGTATACTACTAATAATATTGTATATAGACGGTTTTTCCAGGAACCCCTATGGACCAAGCCGACAAACCTAGACACTTTAATTATACAATATTTTCAGAACAAATATTGCAATGTTGATTAAATTACAAGTGGGGCTTAGATAGCTATTTCTAGCAGGTCCCCGAACCTTACTTTGATTATACCATGTGTTTAAGTTTCAGAATCGAATTTTAAGCTTCTTCATGTTATTTTAATATTCACAAAATTGTCCGTAAATCCATTATTCTTATAAAATAAAGCATCAACTGTGCCATTTATAACACTTAATTTGATTAGCACGCTTAACTTTTAATTAAAGAGTTATTATTTGTTAGATAGTAACAAATAATTAAATTAACTATTCATAAAGGATTTATGGTGCTCAGAAAGGGACTTGAACCCATAAGATGTTTCCATCGGTAGATTTTGAGTCTACTGCGTCTGCCAATTCCGCCATCTGAGCCTATTAAACTTAATAAGCTTATATATTATTATTATAAGTTATTGAATAATTATTAATTTAAAAAACTACTACAAATAGAATAGTTGCACCAATTATCACTAAAACAATTGCAATAATCATATTAATAAATCACTGCTGATACCAGATTTTTAAATGTTGTTTTTCAGCATCAATTTTAAAAATTGTTCTAGCAACATAAACACGTTTATGTTCTGGCTTTATTAGTTTAACATTGAAAGCAGCTTTGGTATTTTGTTCAATTTTTTGAATATCGTGGATAATTTCTTCAGCTTTTTTATAGCGATACTTCTTATCTTCTTTTTTAGACGCTAAACACTTAAAGATGATATTTTCGACAGCATTGGGAATGTTATTATCAATTTTGTTCATCGGGTAAATATCATAATTTAATGCTAATTTTAAAGCTTCTTTTGTTTCATAATCTTCAGCATAGAATGGTTTTGTTCCTAATAACATTTCGTATAATATTACACCAATTGAAAAGAAATCAAACTGTTCATTTAAAATTGAACCTTTATCAGTACTTTCATTTAAAGCAAAAATTTCTGGACTTATATAGGCGTATGTACCATATAAAGATTCTTCAAGTGTTAATACTTTATTACCGCTTGCAATAACACTTGAAATACCAAAATCAATAATCTTAATTTGCGTATAATCATTAGAAATCATAATATTTTCTGGTTTTAAGTCACGATGAATGATCTTATGCTTAAAATTATGTAACCCCTTTAATGCTTCAAGAACCTTTCTAATAATATATAATGATTCTTTTAAGTTTAAATAACCATTTTTTTCAATGATATCACGTAAAGAATGACCCTTCACATATTCCATCACAAAAATAATTGTATTATTATTTTCTTTAAATATTTCAATAAGCTTAGCAACATTTTCCTCACGTGATGCACGGCGGGCTGTAACTGACTCATCAAGTAGCTTTTCCCACTCTTCATCACCAATTTCGGCATTACGGTAAACAATTTTAACAATAACATTTTTTTGAGTTAATTCTCAGTATGAGTCATGAGTTGCTGGTTTTTTAGTATCAGTTGCTAAAAAAATTACTGAGCCCATGCCACCTTTGGTTATTTCTTTAGTTAATTTAAAACGGTCACCAATTAGGTCACCAACATTATATTTATTCATATTTCGCAACAACGAATGTTAAATTATCATTACTTTGATTTTGTATCGCTTTAAAAATAACTTCACCTGCACATGATTCATAATCCTTTTTAGTTTTAATTAATTCAATGATTTCAAGTGGTTTTATCCAATTGTAAACACCATCTGTGCAGACAATTACCTGATCATCTTTTTGCAAAATAAAGGAGTTGTAGCTACTGTTATCAGGTGTAATAGCACATTTTGTCTCTAAACAACATGTTAATGCTAACAAATGGTCTTCATGTTCTTTCATTAGTGCCTCTTCTTCTTGTTTTAATTCATTTTCCTTAGCCACATTACCTTCTTTCTTTGCGGCATCTTTTAATACTGAAAATTTAGTACGAATGAAATTTTGTAAATTTTGGTCATAAGAAATTTGTTGGATTAAATTGTCATCAGCTAAAAATCGATAAGTACGGGTATCGCCAATATTTGCGCATTGTACTTTGTTGCCATCAATTAAAACAACATTTATGGTTGTACCCATTTTTTCATTATGTTTGAATTTTGTACTCACGTTATCAATATATTTACATGAAAGTTGAATTGCTTCATTATAGAATTTCTTAAAATTTTCAATTACTGGGGATTTAAAAAAACTTAAACGAAAAGTACCGGCTACAATTTCACTAGCGATATGACTATCAACATCACCACCAACTCCATCGCATACCACAATTAACATTTGTTTAGAATCATTTTGCCCAACTCAAAAACTATCTTCGTTCCGCTCTCTTAGACCTTGTGCTGTGTATGCGCTATGTATTAGTTTTCTTTCCATAATGGTTATTTTTTCTCGTAATTGGCTCGTAATTGGCCACAAGAAGCATTAATTTTTAAACCACGTTCTAATCTAGTTGTCGTATTGATGTGATTAGCGATCAAAATTTTGGCAAACTGTTCAGAATTAGTACTTCGAGTGAAATTATGGTCACTAACATTATTATAATTAATTAAATTCACATAACAATTTAAATCCTTAAGTAATGATGCTAGTTGCATAGCACAATCAGAAGAATCGTTAATATCTTTAAGTAATAAGTATTCAATCGTAATCCGGCGGTTAACAATTGCACTATATTCGTGTAGGGTATGCAATAGCTTCGGTATATTGTAAACAGCAGCAATAGGCATGATTTTATTACGAATTGTATCATTTGACGCATGTAGTGAAATTGCTAAATTCGTTTGGGGGAAATCTTTTGCAAATGTTAATATTTTGTTAGCTAGGCCACAAGTGGAAACAGTAACCTTACGACTGCCTAATTTTAAACCAAATGGTTCGTTTATAATTTTAAGCATGCGTTTTAAATTTTCATAGTTATCTAATGGTTCACCAATTCCCATGACTACAACATTAGAAATGAATGCGTTTTTATGCTTCTTTAAATATTGATTGGCAGTAATGATTTGTAGAACCATTTCACATGTACTTAAATCTCTAATTTTCTTTAATAGTCCAGAAGCACAGAATTTACAACCCATGTTACAACCCACTTGTGTTGAAATACAGATTGAATATCCGTAATTAAACTTCATAATAACTGTTTCAATACGTTGTTTATCATTAGTTTCTAATAAAAATTTTGTTGTTTCATCATCTGGATCAATATAGGTTTCAAGAATTTGTAAGTAATTGAAGTCAAAGTTATTTTTTAAAATAGCGATTGTGGCCTTGCTAAGATTAGACATTACATCAAAATCAGTACATAACTTCTCATAAACCCATTTATACACCTGTTTCGCATTAAATTTCTTAATCTCTAAAGCAACAAATTTCTGTTCTAATTCTTCTAAAGTGTAATTATAAATAGATTCCATAATGATTATAAAGTTTTTTTGGTTTTCTTTGTGGTTTTTCGTGGAGTGATTGTTCGCTTAACAATAACATCTTCCTTTAATGCTTTTTCAATTTGAATCGCACGATCAATGGTTACATCACGTTCAAAAATTATGTTAGGAACTTTTCATACCTTCATATACTTAGCAAGTTCACTACGGAAGATTCCCTTACATTCATTCAATTTAGTAACAATTTTATCAATATTGCTACGGTTGAATGTATCTACAGCGATTGTAGCAATTGTACAGCCTGAATCAATCTTTACATATGTAAAAGATACTTCTTTTAAAAATTCATCATAAATAATAAATTTTAATGTATGGTTTAAAATGTTTAGCACTTCGCTTTCAATACGGTCGATTTTAAATGATGTATGCTTATTACTTGAATTCACGTTTAACCTCAACTAATTTGTATGATTGAATGATGTCATTAACTTTCAAGTCATTAAAGTTTTCTAAGGTGATACCAAATTCTGTACCAGTTGTGGCTTTATTAACAACTTCTTTAACATGCTTCATTGAACCGATTTTTGTTTGGTGAATTACTACTCCGTCTCGTAACACACGGGCATTATCGTTACGGTTAATTTCACCAGATGTTACCTTACAACCAGCTATGATTCCAACTGCTGAATGCTGTCAAATTTGTAATATTTTAGCCTCGCCTGTTTCTTTTTCTTCATATTGGGGATCTAATTGACCAAGCAACATCGCAGCTACATCATCATATAATTTATAAATTATATTATAAAATAGAATTTTAACTTGCAATTGATCAGCAATGTCACGTACTGGTTTTATTGGTTTGATATTAAAACCAACAATTATTGCTTTGGCACTTTTTGCTAAATTAATATCATTTTCAGTAATTGCACCAACTCCAGCTCTTAAAATGTGTAAACTAGTGTTTTCAATGTTTATTTTCTGTAACATAGTTTTAATTGCTTCTAAAGAACCATGAACATCTGTTTTTAAAATCATTAAAACAGTTTTTATATTAGGGTCAGGATTGATAGCAGGTTGAATATAATTCTCATTAGTTTTAATGATTTCAGTCTGTCTAGCTAATTCCTTAATTTGGGCTTTATCATTAGATACAAGGAAGTGATCACCAGCACTTGGAGTCTTATTTAAGCCAGTAATTTTAACAGGTTGGGATAAGGTGGCACAAGTGATATTTTTTAATTGATCATTAAGCATCAAACGCACATTACCTATAGCACTACCAGCAATAATGAAATCACCCTTATATAAAGTACCGGTTTTAATAATTAAGGTTGCTACTACTCCCAATCCTTTATCAACAGATGATTCAATAACAATCCCTTGTGCTAAACGCTTATCATTAGCTTTTAATTCATTCATTTCAGCTACAGTAATGATTGATTCAAGTAGTTTGTCAATATTTAATCCTGAAAGTCCTGAACCCTTAATAACAATAGTATTACCACCTCATTCTTCAGGTGTAAGATTATGTTCAGCTAATTCTCCCATGACCTTTTCGATGTTAATTCCTGGTTTATCAACTTTATTTAAGAAGACAATAATTGGCACTCGTGCACTTTTAGCATGATTGATTGCTTCTTCTGTTTGTGGTTTAAAACCATCATCAGCAGCAATAACAATTACGATAATATCAGTTACTAAAGCACCACGAGCACGCATCGCACTAAATGCTTCATGTCCTGGTGTATCTAGGAAAGTGATTTTGCTACCCTTATATTCAATTTGGTAAGCGCCAATATGTTGGGTAATACCACCTGCTTCACCTTTAACAACATTAGTTTTACGAATAAAATCCAAAATAGTGGTTTTTCCGTGATCAACATGTCCCATGATTGTCACAATTGGTGGACGTTTAACAAGATCAGCTGGATCATCAACGAATTTTAAGTTAGCTAAGATATTGGTTTCATTAACAACAGCCTTCTTCTCAAAATCAAAGTCAAAGTTAATACAAAGTTCAGCAATCTCTTCTTCATTTAAGATTGTATTGTTGTTAGTGATTTTACCTTTTTTAAAGTAATAAGCAATAATTTCTGATACACTCTTCTTAATACTAGCGGCAAATTGCTGAATACTCATACTACCTGTAAAGGCAAAAACATTACCTTTAAGACCAGTTTTAGCTTGTTGAATCTGTTTGGTTAAGTTAATATCAATCCGGTTATTATTTTGTTTCTTGTTTTGCATAAATCACTCTAATTACATTATACTATATTAAGAATGGGTAGTTTTTGGATGAACGTTGGTGGGTATAGTAAAAAACTATAGTTCGGTAATTAGGTTAAGTTAAAATGATCTTACTTAGTTATTATGATTTTTTAGTTTCTGTCTTATGGTGTTTTACAGCATTTTGTTCGATATGAGACTTTTTTAGTATTTCTAAAATATTTTGAGCAGGGGTAAAACCTTGTTCAGCAGCTAATTCTAAATATTTTATACCTT
>JAITWZ010000060.1 GCA_031284985.1 Mycoplasmataceae bacterium | reverse complement strand
TTTTATCTAGTGTTTTAACAAAAACACTCATAAATAAGGAGCGTGTTGTTTAATGTCAAAGAAATGATTTCAGGTGTGTTATTTTAAAAAGATTTTACTACCGTGTGCTCTTTTTATTCCATTGACTTTAACTAGTTGCACGCCAGATGTCAAAAGAGGTAGGGAATATTTTGATACTCATGCTGATGTCTATCTGTGAAAATGCAATGAGTTGGAAAAATTTTTTTTCCATTCTAAGGCCTTCGGAATACAGAATCCTGGCTATACGCATACATACAATTACCCACATAATTATCTATCTCCACTAAGTATAGCCCCATTAAATTCGCCGTCATCTTGAGAATATTTCGATGGGTTTTTGTCCGAAAATTTAATTACTGATGCTAAGATGAATACCGGACTTTCTCAGTATTGAAAAAAGATGTGGGAATCTTTCTATGATCGTTCAGTCGTATTTTGAAAACACACAGATTATTATGATGTTTATTTTTGTTATAGATTTATTAATGTAATTGAAAGCACAGATGACAAAATCAGATCACTAGCAAACCCCCGTGAGTTTACAACTAATTGGACACTTGAAACAGAATTGAAGGAAGAAGATATTCATTTTTTCCCAATAGACACAGAAGTGGAGAATTTTCCAGATGATGTTTTACTGCGATACAATGGTATCAAAAGTTTCTTTTTATCAAATAATAAACTAACTTTTAATTCTTTACGGTATACAGACGAATACGAATCTATATACCCTTTTGGAGCGCTAATACAGCAGTTAAAATGGGTAAACCACTTTGATAAACGAAGAAATATTACCATACATAAACTAACACTTAATAATTAGATATTTGATTACATGAATTTTTTAGCGATATTTATAAATATTATTTGAATTTAAAAATCAGAAAGCCCAAGTGACCTAGTATATTCACCATACCCGGCAGTACTTAGTCACATTGCCACATTTTTTGAAGAATAAAGAAATATCAACTACATCGAAACATATATAACTTTTAAGGGTTTTGGTAACATTCTACAAATTATTCCAAAATTATGATGAAATTCATGTTATAGGGTTTAAAAACGATTTTTTTGCATTCTAATAAGGTTTATATGCTTTATTTGCACTATAAGCTGCTTATAGCGTGTTTTATCGCTTGAAAGCTAATATTTGATGTTGCAGTCACTTTACCGGCACAATTGGCACTAATTCACTAATATACTTAAGCGCTATAGTGATTATTTCTTCTTAGTCTCTACGTGTTTAGTGATTTTACGGCAATTATTACAAAATTTGTTGAGGTTTAATTTCTCAGTAGTGTTCTTACCATTTTTGAACGTTAAATAGTTAATATGGTGGCATTCACTACACTCTAATCTTACTTGTCTTTTAGTCATCTTACTATTATTATAATATATTAATATGTTAATTAGGTATAATATATATATAAAATGGACACATAGCTCAGCGGTAGAGCAAACGGCTGTTAACCGTTTGGTCGCAAGTTCAATCCTTGCTGTGTCCGCCATGGCCTGTTGGTGAAGCGACTTAACACACCGCCCTTTCACGGCGGCATTCAAGGGTTTGAATCCCTTACAGGTCACCAAAAGCAGTGTTAGCTCAGCTGGGAGAGCAATTGCCTTACAAGCAATAGGTCGGGGGTTCGAACCCCTCACACTGCACCATTAATTTTTTCTGATCGTATTGTTAATTTGGACGATATTTTTAATATTTTAAGAATGCTATTATAATATTACTATATGGCAATTGATGAGCAAACATTTAAGCGCAACCTAATTTTAAGTCACTATGAAGAGCCACAATTTAAAGTGGAAACATTTGAAGACAAGGAACATTTATATCATGTTGGTAAAAAGGACTCTCCTTCATGTATTGACAACATAACTGCCTATGCAAAAATTAGTAATGATATAATAAAAGATGTACGCTTCAGTGGTGTGGGTTGTGTGATATGTACAGCCTCAACTGATTTAATGTGTCTTTATATTAATAATAAGAAAACATCCGCTGCTAAAAAAATAATTGCTAACTACCTAAACATGATTGATAATAAACCATACGATAAAAAATTACTAGAAGATTTAATTGTTTTTTCTAATATTAATAAACAATTAAATCGTATCCGTTGTGCGAAAGTAGGAATTGAGGCTATTTATGAAGCTATTAAATAAAGTTGTTCACCATATTATTAAAAATATGGCACAAGCTAACAAAATTAGTCTATTGGTACATGAGTTACCAGATGGTGATGCTTTAGGATCTGCTTATGGTATCAAATCCTTCTTAAATAATAAATTTCCTAAGAAAGATGTAAAAATCATTGGAATTAATGATATTAAGAATGATTTCTTAGAGGCATTATTTGGTTTAGAGAAAGAAAAATATGATGATGAATGAATTAGCCAATCATTAGGAATTATTTTAGATACTGCCAATGAAGAACGTATTTTAGGACAAAAACATAAACTTTGTAAATTCCTAATTAGGATTGATCATCATCCTTATGTTAACAAAGTTGCTAATATTGAATGAATTGATGATTTATCAAGCAGTACATGTGAAATGGTGACTAGATTATTAAATGTTTGAGATCATAAACGTATTGATGCCCACACATCAGCTTTCTTATATACAGGTTTATTAACTGATACAAATCGTTTCTTACACCCTAATACCACTAGTGATACTTTATTGATTGCTTCATTACTTTCACAAACTAAATTTGATAAAAATCGCATTCACCATATCCTTTACACTAAAAGCTATGATGTTTACCGTTATGAAAAATTCTTGAGTGATAAAATAGAATTTAATACCACAACTCATATTGCTTCACTATTAATTCCAAAAGATGCACACTTGAAATTTAAAATTAAAGAGCAGACATCAATGGTGCACTTACTTGGTGGAATAACTGAATTTGCCATATGAACAACCCTATATTATGAACCTAAATTAAAAAATTGAAAAGGATCAATTCGTTCTTATAACATAGATGTACGACCAATTGCTATGAAATATCATGGTGGTGGGCATAAATTTGCTGTTGGTTTTAAATTAGAAAATGTAAATGATTTTAAAAAAGTAATTGCCGATTTAGCTACTTTAACAAAAAAATCTAAAAAATAGTTTTTATTTCTTAGAAATTGATTTTTTAATATTATTAAGTAAAATACCAGTAGCTACACTAACATTTAATGATTGGACAATGCCAAACATTGGAATTTTAACCACATGGTCAGCCTTTGAAAGCAAAAGTGGCGATATCCCATGTTCTTCATTACCGACAATTAGCACAGTTTTAGCATCATAGACCACAGCGTTAGCATCATGTGAATCACTTTGTAGAGCTGAAGCATATATCCAATAACCATGATCTTTTAACTTTGCAATTGTTTCATTCAAATTAGTAACTTTAAATAAATTCAAATTATTAACAGCGCCAGTACTTGTTTTAATTACTAATTCATTAATCTGTACTTGATTATCTTTTTTATAGATGACAGCATCAACACCAAATGCATCACATGTTCGTAAAATTGCTCCAAAATTATGAGGATCTTGAATTGCATCTACAATCACAATAATTGATTGTTTAACATCATTAGTTGCTAAGAATTCATCAATCGATTCATATTTTTTATCGTTGATTACATCAATCACAACACCTTGATGATTCAAAGTAATATCAAAATTATTAAAATATGAATTAGAAACTAATTCAAAAGGAATTTGATTTTTCTTTAATACTGATATGATGTCATTGTTATTAGTGACATATGCTTTAATAATTTTCTTAGATTGGATATTATCTAACAAAGCTTTTTTTCCAAATAATTTCATTTTTATATTTCTTATATTTTAAACTGGTACGTAACAACAACGTGCTTACATAAATTATTATATATACTTGATTAAAACACCAAGAATATGTTATAATTAATAAAAGAAAGTTATACACCTTTTATACCAGGTTTAATTAATGTCAGCTAAAAAATGAAGTAAAAATCGTCGTGAATTCGTAATTATTATAGCAGCCATGCTCGTGTTGGCTTCGGCATACTTATTGAATGAATTTACCAATGAGAATTGATGATCAATAACACTTATGGTAATTTTATCTATAACTGGACTAGTCCTTATAGCTATGTTACTAATTACAGCAAGCAAAGGAGAATAGTTAAGATTTAGTTATGAGCGAAATTTCATTTGTAGCCACAGACAAACCTGAATTATTAACAAATATTTCCTTTAGAAGTATCATCAAACATAAGACAATATCGCCAAATTATAATACTAACAATAGTGGGATAGGTGTAAAGGATTCGGAAATATTACTAAAGTGAACCCCTATTTTAAAAAAAGTTTTCAAAAAATTGAGCATTAAAGAATTCGTTGTTGATGAAATAATATGCCCTGGATATTCATTTCCTGCATATGATCCGCTAGACGAAATAAGTGTTATATTGTATCCACAATTATTGGATTATATTGAAAATATTTTAAAATCAGATGCAATATTTTTATATTATGGAACTACCGATGATTTCTGCGAGCTTGAACAAAAATCAAAAACAGTCAAGATGATCGACATATCTATACAAAAATTAAAAAACAAAATTAAGCATGGCGAGAATATAAAAGAACTAAAATCATATATACTTTATAACTTCATTTTATAATGAAAAAACTAGCAATTATTTTTACATACTTTGTTTCACTATATGTACTAATAATGGGTTACAAGCCGAAGTCATTCTAGCAAATATTATTGTCCACACATTTGTGTTATAAATATGTATTGAATCAAATGTGTATTACTTCCATAAGGACATTTTTGTTTTTAACTTTAATATTTACTATAATATATACATATGATTATAGACAAGGATAAGTTGATTGAGGAATTACAAACATCATTAAATACTACAGTAAATACTACGCAGATTATTGAACTACGTAATGCCTTCGTAAAAAAACATCTTGGCGCATTATACTTAGAATTAAAGAACCCTGCTTATAAAGACAAAGCAACATTAGGTAAAACAATTAATGAAATAAAAGAAGCAATATTTACCACATGTGATAATCTTATTAATAAAATAAATGAAAAGAATGAAACAAGTAATCATCTTGTTAATTATGATGTGACAATCAACACCAGTGACTTTAGTAGTGGTGCTATTAATCCAATTACCATGGTTATTGATGACATTGCACAATATTTCCGTTCATTGAATTTCACCATCCAAAGTGGAGAAGAAGTTGTGGATGTTAAATATGGATTTGATAATTTAAATATTAGTCCAACCCACCCTACGCGTGATACTAGTGAAACTTTTTATGTTGACAAGCAGAGAGTTTTGCGAACACAATGTACAGCATCATCTGCTAAATTCATTGATAACAATAAAGAACCAGAAATCAGAATTATGAACTATGGTTGTGTATATCGAAATGACGATGATGATGCATCTCATTCTCACCAATTTAATCAAATTGATTTTGTGTGAATTAAAAAAGATATTAATATTAAAAGTCTAAAATGATTAATTAATGGTTTTATCCGTCATTTATTCGGCACACAAGCTAAAACACGTTATCGTCTTTCAAACTTCCCATTCACTGAACCTTCATTTGAGATTGATGTTTCATGCCCTTTTTGTGGTGGTAAGGGTTGTGCCACGTGTAAAAAGACTGGTTGAATTGAAATTTTAGGAGCCGGATTATTTAATCCAGAAGTTATGAACGCTGCCAACATTAAAGATAAACAAGGTATTGCAGCAGGAATTGGTGTTGAAAGAATTGCCATGTTAAGATATAAAATAAATGATATCCGTGATTTATATGCTAATGATTTCCGCTTCCTAACACAATTTAAAAAGGAGAATTTCTAATGTTTTTTTCAAAAAAATTAATTGCGCGTTATTTTCCAAAAATCAACAGCATAAGTGAACAAGAGTTGATTGATGCTTGTGGAGCTGTAGGAATGGAACTAGAAAAGATATTCCATCATCCTAAATTAAATAACCTCGTAATTGGTAAGTTATTAAGTTTTAAAAAACACCCCAATGCTGATACATTAAACATATGTGAGGTACAAATTGATAAAAAAGGTAAAATTAATACCATCATCACTGGTGCACCTGGTCTAATTAGTGGGAAAAATGTTATTGTTGCTTTAGCTGGGGCAAAACTCCATGATGGGCGAGAAATCGTTTATAAAGAATTACGAGGAATTAAATCAGAAGGAATGTTATGTGCCTATAGTGAGTTAACACCATACAACAACGAATTTGTGTGCAAAGCCGATAGTGATGGCATAATACAGTTTGATGATGGTGAAATCGGTGATACTAATGTTGCTACATTCTTAGGGTTAGATGATGTGATTTTTAATGTGGAAGTCCCATTTGCCAACCGTAATGATCTACATGGCGTGTTATCATTTTGTCAAGAAATAGCTGGTTATTTCAAAGTGCCATTCCAATATCCTAAATTAAAACAAATTAAAACAGCTAAACCAAATATTGAAATTAAAATTGATAAGAAAATTTGTAACGGTTTGTCACTTGCTAGAATCGATCATGTTGACCTTACTGATTCACCATGAACAGTTAAAGGTTTATTAATTAATAACGGAATGCGTCCATTAAACAAATTATTAGATAACTTGAATTACATAACATTATTAACTAACATTGCTACAGCTGCTTATGATGCAGAATTAATAAATGATTTTAAAATTGAGCTTGCAAAAGATGGACAAAGTTTCAAAGGTTTTAACAATGTCCAGTATTCACTAACTCCTAATGATGTTGTGATAAAATCTAAAAATGAAATTATTTGTCTGGGTGGTATATTAGGTGATAATAAATTTGGTGTTACTAGAAATACTAAAAATGTAATTATTGAAATGGCTAATTTCAACTATGTTAATATCCGTAATACTGCCCTAAAATATGGTATCAACACTGACGCTGCTAAACGTTTTTCGAAACCAACTGCAGTTTTCTCCACACACTTAGCTGGGCAAATGATTTATGACTTTTATAAAATTAATGATATTAAGTGATTAACATTTGTTAGCGATAAACCAGAGACCACAATGTTAAGTAATATTAATTTCGATATCATCAATAAAATCAATGGTACTGATTTTAAAACAGTAGCCATTAAGAAAGAATTATCATACTATGGCTTTAAATTTATTGGGAAAAACATCATTCCTCCTCAATACCGTATTGAACTACACAACAATAATGATATTGCCGAAGAATTTTTAAAATCATTGCGAATTAATGAAATAAAAGAACAAGCGATTGAACTTTCTGGAGTTAGTGAAAATAAATATACAGAATATTATTTTAATCACTCTATTCGTAACTTATTATGTAAAAATTACTTTTATGAGTGTAAGACCTACAATACCACTACTGCTAAAGATCTTTTAACTTTTAATATATTTGAATATAAAAATAATGTACATGTTACTACTGCTAACAATATCAACCGTGAATATCTTCGTACCAATCTAATCCACGCATTATTAAATGTTTACAAATATAATCTATTTCATAAAAATACATTAGTGCCAATTTATGAAATCCAGAAAATTTATCAAAATAATCAACTTGGTGAGCTTAATTTAACATGTTTGAGTCCAAAAGAGTATATTATTGATAAAGTTAATGGTTCAAAAATTACATATAACATTAATGGTTTAAATGGGATATTGAAAAGTATTATCCAAATATTTAATGTAAAAGGTGTAACGATTGTTCCAACTGATGAAATAAAATTATTTTATAAAAATGAAACTGTAAAAATCATGTACCAAAATAAAATAATTGGATATATTGGATCAGTTAAGTCATCAATTTTAAAAACATTTGATATTAGTGATGAAATTTATATATTGACCATCAACTTAAATAATTTGATTGCTAATTTTGTTCCTAAACAATTAACTTATCAACCAATAAGCACGATTCAAACAGTTGTTAAGGACATAACTTTTGCTTTTGATAATGCCACACCATTACAACCACTCATTGATAAGATCACAAACTTAGATTATGTCGATGATGTAACTTTTATTGATAAATATACTTCTGAAACAAAAATTTCTTACACTGTGCGAGTAAAATTTATTGCCAAGAAAGATTTAACTAAAGAAATTATCAATAACTATGTTTTGGAAATTATGAATCTCAATAAGTAAGTTTTACCATGATTGCCACTTGTTTTTCTATTTTAATTGTCTTGTACGTCTTCCTCATGTTGTGTTCTGTCTATTTAATATTACATAAAAATCATGTTGCAGTAGTAAAATTTTTACACCCTGATGCCATCTTCTCAAAAGAAATAAACCGCATATTTAAAAATGAGGAAATTTTAGAATATGCCAAAAAAAGAATGTTGAAATCTATTCTATGCTATTGAAGTCAACTAGCAATTCCATCAATTTTCTTTATTGTTTTCTTATTTTTACCATTAATTATCAATGGTGGTATAGAACAAAGCCATGCCGCTGAGTATAAGTTTTGAGCTATTCTTGACAGTGTGGTTATTTTTTCAGTTGTGGTTCTAACACTTAATGCTGGTGGAGCATTTGCTGTACGTTGGTATAGCAATTATAGTAAAACCTGAATTAATGGTGAAAGCAAGATAAATAACATACCTAGTACTAAAAAAAGAAATTTCGCCATCGTTTGTGCCAATATGCACATTCCTTTTGCATCAATCAGTAAATTTGATCAATATATAACTGACTTCAAGGAACAAAAAAATTCATCCTACATGAGATTGTGTGCCCTAGGTTCGATTTTCATCCTACTTGATTGAATGAAGGTTGGCATTTCGAAAAATAAATTAGGTACTGATTTAAGTGGCTGACGTAAGCTTTTACTTTACATTGACCAAAAAACATATTCCGTTGATGAATTTAACACTATTTTAAAAGACTACCTGTTTTAATTATTCATAAATTTTTAGTTAAAAATAAGGGGATGGCAAGGGGTAAAAGTTATTTTAACAATTTTATATAAATGGGTATATAATATACTTATATGAGTATTGCAACTTCTCTAAAATTACTTAAATCTTTCAAATGATTCGGCGTCGGTGTTGTTGTGGTCGGTGCAGCAACTGGCTTAATTTATTTTTGTGTA
>JAITWZ010000048.1 GCA_031284985.1 Mycoplasmataceae bacterium | reverse complement strand
CAACACTAAATTTAAAATGGTGTTATAATATATATAAATGACTATGAATTTAAGGACTCGATTTATTAAAAGTATAGTAGGAATTGCTCTTGCTGGCACTTTAGTTACTCCATTCTTGTTATCAAGTTGTAATGAAACGAATAACGAAAAGAATAAGGGAGATGAAAAAGAAAAGGATTTCACCGATAAAATAATCCAAGCTTATGAGGAAATGGATACATATTTACAAGATAACGCTGTTCCAGTTGCACCTGGTAATGATGTTGATTTTTCAACTCCAACTAAGAAAGAAGATATGCTAAAATATTTTGATGCTAATTTCGATGAACGCGTATTATTTAATTCTCGAGTGTTTGAATTATCTGAAACAATAAAAATGTTCGCTGATGCTGCAAAAAACGATTGACTTCTTGAAAATAATGAAATTAAAAAAGTAAAATTTTACGATTTTAATTTTACACATTCTGGTGATACTTTTGTTATTAATATGGAGGCTGATTATATCATGGCAGATAATGATCAAAAAGTAAGAATTAAACAGTCACTTTCTCGTAGTCTTGTTGGGCTATATACCATTACAACAGGTGATGATGGCACTCGTACTTATCTTAATATACTAGCAAAAGTAGCAGAAGGCGGGCTTGCTGTTAATCCTTCTGACGATGACAACACCCCATCTGAAAGTTTAAGTTGTGAAGATGCTATGGATAGTTCATTTTATGGTGCACGAACAATTCGTTGAGAATCAGGGCTGATAACAGATGGGCAAGAACAATATTATGAAGATTATGATACCATGATGTCTCCATATGATTGAACAAATATTGTATTACGTAAAGGTGCTGAATTCTCTTTTGGTAATTAGGTTATGAATTTAAAAGCTCAATTTATAAAAAGTACTATCGCAATTGCACTCATTGGCACTCTATCTACTCCATTCTTGTTATCAAGTTGTAATGAAACGAATAAGGATTTCACCGATAAAATAATCCAAGCTTATGAGGAAATTGATACATATTTACAAAATTATGCTGTTCCAGTTGCGCCTGGTGATGATGTTGATTTTTCAAGTTCAACTAAGAAAGAAGCAATGTTAAAATATCTTGATGATAATTTTGATGAACGTTTATTATTTAATTCTGAAATACTTTATTTTTGGCAAAAATTAAAATTACTCGTTGAGATCGCAAAAAACGACTATACCATTGAAGATAGTGGGATTATTATAAAGGTTAAATTTTATGATTTTGATTTTACACATTCTGGTGATAGTTTTATTATAGCTATTGATAGTGAGCGCAGCGCGGGAGATGGTGAGTATACTGCAAAACAAAAGGAAACACATTCTTGCAGTCGCACTGGATTGGTTGTCACTACAATGGATAAGACGAGCGAATATTCCGAAACAAATATTAAAACACTAGCAAAAGTAGCAGGTGGTGGTCTCTCTACAGATATACCGCCCATAAATATAAGTTGTCGTTTTGCTGAAGAAAGTTCGTCTGATCATAAGCGAAGGATAAATTGAAGATCAGAAAATATATCAGTCACACCACCAAGCGAGCTTTATTTGTCGCGTCGTACTATTATATCTCCATATGACTGATTAAATATTAAATTACCTATGGATGATGATGACAATTAATATTGTATGACCATAAATTTAAGAACTCAATTAATAAAAAGTACTATCGCAATTGCACTCATTGGTACTTTAGCTACTCCATTCTTATTAGCAAGTTGTAATGAAACGAATAAGGAAGGGGAAAAAGAAAAGAATTTCACCGATAAAATAATCCAAGCTTATGAGGAAATGGATACATATTTACAAAATAATGCTGTTCCAGTTGCATCTGGTGATGATGTTGATTTTTCAAGTTCAACTAAGAAAGAAGCAATGTTAAAATATCTTGACGATAATTTTGATGAACGTTTATTATTTAATTCTGAACTACTTTATTCGTGGAGAACATTAAAATTACTCGTTGAGATCGCAAAAAACGACTATACCATTGAAGATAGTGAGATTGTAAAAATTAAAATTTATAGTTTTGATTTTACGCATTCTGGTGATAGTTTTATTCTGACTATGGATAGTGAGAACACTATGAGAGATGATGGTTATGTTGTAAGATATAAGCAAACACATTCTTGCAGTCGCACTGGATTGGTTGTCACTACAATGGATAAGATGGCCGACTATTCCGCAAATATTGAAACACTAGCAAAAGTGGCAGGTGGTGGTCTCTCTACAGATATACCGCCCATAAATATTAGTAGCCATGCTGCTGTAGAAAGTTCGTCTAATCATGAGCGATGGATAAATTGAAGATCAGAAAATATATCAGTCACACCACCAGACGAGCATTATTTGTTGCGTCGTACTATTATATCTCCATATGACTGATTAAATATTAAATTACCTATGGGTGATGATGACAATTAATATTGTATGACTATGAATTTAAAGACTCGATTTATTAAAAGTATTGTAGGAATTGCACTCATTGGCACTTTAGCTACTCCATTCTTGTTAGCAAGTTGTAATAAAGCTAATAACGAAAAGAATAAGGAAGGGGAAAAAGAAAAGGATTTCGCTGATGAAATAATCCAAGCTTATGAAGAGATAATTACGTACTTACAAGACAACGCTGTTCCGGAAGCTCCTGGTGATGATGTTGATTTTTCAAGTTCAACTAAAAATGAAGCAATGTTAAAATACTTCGACGATAATTTTAATGAACGTTTATTATTTAATTCATTAATATTTGAATTTTCTAAATTAATGAAAACATTCGTTGACATTGTAAAAAATAATTATATTCTTGAATACGGTACTGAAAGTGCGAAAATTAAATTTAATAATTTTAATCTTATACATACGAATGACAGTTTTATTGCTGTTTTAGATGTTAGTAATACAAATAATGAAACTGGGGAGACTATGAGATTCCGTGAGTCATATACTCGTATTCTTAGTGGAACAACTGCTAGATCAATAAACAAGTATGAAGATGAAACCGTTTCTATATTTACAACAGAGAAAACTACGGACGGTATCCTTGCTAATCCTTCTGCTGACACTCTACCTGTAGATATGAAATGCTATGATGTTACAACAGATGGTTTAGATAACCCAACAAGGAAAATTATATGAAAACCAGTAGATATACAAAATATAAGTGGCGAGCGTGAGGAAATTATATCTCCATATGACTGATTAAATATTAAATTACCTATGGGTGATGATGACAATTAATATTGTATGACCATAAATTTAAAGACTCGATTTATTAAAAGTATTGTAGGAATTGCACTCATTGGTACTTTAGCTACTCCATTCTTGTTAGCAAGTTGTGCACCAGTAATAGAAGAACCGGATTATGCTAAAATAATACTCCAAGCCTATGAAGAAATGGATACGTATTTACGTGACCGTGCTATTCCAACTGCAGAAGGAACAAATGTTGATTTTTCAAATACCGTTAAAAATGATGTGGGAATATTAGAATACTTTGATGATAATTTTGATGAACGTGTATGGTTTAATTCTATTGTGTTCGAGGAGTATACAAAATTGTCTATGATCGTTGAAGCTGCAAAAAATAACTTTGTTGATGCCGATGAATACACAGACCTTAAAGTTTCTCGTTTTAATTTTACACATTCTGCTAATAGTTTTACTCTTGATTATTACTATTACTACGATGATAAGGACGGCAAACCAACCAGCGGAATGGTAAAGGATACTTACACTATTTCTGGCAGGAATATTATTAGTTCAGGTACGGCAACTGACAGCACTACTGTATATGAAAAGGCAGATAGTGGTCTAATTTATAATTACGGTAAAGTCTACCATGTATACTGTAGTGCCGCTTTTACCGATTCACCTACTGGAACACTGAAGGTCCAGTGAAAAGAAAAAGTCAGCAATTATGGGATTTTTTCTTCGTATAACTTGTCTCCATATGATTGGACAAATATGAAATTGCCAGCAGGGAGCGGTATCTAGGAAATTAATATCACATAGCTATGAACTTAAAAACTCAATTTATAAAAACTACTACCACAATTGCGCTCATTGGTGTTTTATCTACTCCATTCTTATTAGCAAGTTGTGATAAGATTAAAGAAGATGATTTGGCAACAAGGGTAAATAAAACTTTTAATATCGTTGATAAATATTTACATGATCATGCTGTTGCAACTGCAGGTGGTGCTGATGTTGACTTTTCAAGTTCGACTAAAAAAGAGGCTATGTTAGCATATTTTGGCACTAATTTTACACTAGATATGGTATTCAATGGCATAGTATTTGAGTATATATACATGTTTTTACTTGATGAGCTCACTCCAGAGCGTGCTGCTGCAGAGGCCGCTAATAATGGTGCTATTACAATGGAAGTTAGTGATCTTGTGTTTGAACACACAGATAATAGCTTTAAATTTATTTTAACTGAAATTGTAACTGCCACTAGCGATTACATATTTAATCGCGTCTCGATATGTAATGTTGTTCAGACTAATGGCCAAATAACTTGAAATGATGCATATTACAATATTGATGAGGATGGTGCGGACAGCCATGAAAACAACACATACACGCTAAGTAAGAATGAAAGTGGCCTTGCCTACACTAACGCTCTAACACCCACCACTACATTAGATTTATTATTTTATGATGCTTCGATAAGTAGTTGATTAGTCGACTTACCAAACGCTGGTCCAACGGCAATGCGATATTGTTCTTTGAGAGGTGGTGCTAATAATAGTTTTTTGTTTGGTAATATGATATCGCCGTATGATTGAACAAATATCAAATTACCACTTGATTAGAATAAAAATTTAATACAATCGCAATACCTAACAATAGATTCTCCAAGTTTGAGTAACACACAACCAATTATACTATACTTTTAAGAAGAGTGTACATTCACAAATTTTTGTGAAATTAACATTTAAATAACTATAGAAAAGAACCGAAAAAAGTTTTAAAATACTGAACCAATTAAATCATTAACCACGAAAGCGAAACTATTGAATACCTTACAGTGAATATCGTATCTTTAACAGCGACTTATTATAGCTACTAAATAAATTCGCTAACCACATCATTTACATCGGCGCTAATAACTGATATAGCTATTGAATAACCAACTGTGAACAATATATCCATTACCCCAAGAATAACTGCAGCAATTCCAGAAAGTTTCATGAATGGTTTAGTTATTGCTAGAGCTTTATTAAATTTTACAAGATCGTCTGCTGTTTTAAAAAATACATCTCCAATCTTATAGCTTATATTTTCAAATTTCGAAGCTCATCCAACACCAGGGTGATAAGTACCAATTCCTGGGATATAGTGAAATCCAAATGCTTCAACGTAATGTATAGCCCCAGCTGCTGCCTTAAATAAAATTCCAGCAACTCGTATAAACAATACTAGAATAATAATAGCAATTATATTGTATATTAAAGTAGCAAGGAATGGGGCAAGTTCATTTACACCTTGGAACA